>JAJPIH010000309.1 GCA_021324875.1 Alphaproteobacteria bacterium | reverse complement strand
GATCAGCCAGGTGCCGTCCTCGCGCCTGACGACGCGCTGGTCGGTGTCGCTCGTACCGGGAATGTCGCCGACCAGCGCCTCGAGGATGTCGCTTGGCGTCACCAGCCATTCGAGATCGCCATATTCGTCGACGATCAGCGCCATCGGCTCGCCCGAACTCTTGAACATGTCGAGCACGCGCAACACCGACACCGTGTTCGGCAGATAGAGCGGCGGCCGGGTCGACCGGCGCAGGTCGAGCGGCTCGCCGGCGAGGCAGCGGGCCAAAAGATCCTTGGCCTCGACGATCCCGATCACCTCGTTGGGCCCGCCTTCGATGACCGGAAAGCGCGAATACGGGCTGTGACGGATCTTGCGCCGGTTCTCCTCTTCCGGGTCGTTGAGGTCGAGCCATTCGATCTGGGTGCGCGGGGTCATGACGGTGCTCGCCCGGCGGTCGCCAAGCCGCAGCGCCATCTCGACGATTTCGGTCTCGCCGGGCGGGATGTGTCCGGTCGCCGCCCCCTCGCGCAGCATAAAGCTGATCTCTTCATCGGTGACCGGCGGTGACGGGGTTCGGCTCAACGGCAGCAGCTTGAGCACCAATTCGGTCGTCGCCCCGAGCAGCCAGTTGACCGGCGCCCCAACCCGCGACAATGCCCGCATCGGGCGCGACAATGCGGCGGCGATCGCCTCGGCGTGGAACATCGCGATCCGTTTCGGCACCAATTCGCCGATGATCAGCGACAAAAAAGAGATGCCCAGCACGACGATCGCCATGCTGATCGCATGCGCATAATGGCCGGTCAATCCGGGAACCCGCTCGATGACCGTTTGCAGCCGCTCGCCCAATGTCGCTTCGCCAAAGGTGCCCGACAGCACCGCGATCACGGTGATGCCGACTTGGACCGTGGCCAACAGCCGCGAGGGCGCCGATTTGAGCTCGAGCGCGGTGCGCGCCCCGCTATTGCCGGTTTCGGCCAGCCCGCGCAGGCGGGCGCTGCGCGCCGACACCAAGGCGATCTCGGCCATCGCGAAAAAGCCGTTAAGCAGAACCAGGACAAAAACGACCGTCAGCTGCAGAGCAAGCATCGTGCGCGTCCCCTCGCGCGCCGCGGCGCGCGCGGCGGCGTCCGGCGGCGGGGTCGAAAGAAAGGCTTGCGAAAATGCCGCAAGGGCCGCGTCGCCGCGCGGCTTTGCTCAGCGCGGCGGAGCCGGGAGCGGGCGCCCGGCCCGGTCCGCCTCGGCGCCAGCGCCGCCACCCGCGGCCGCCGGCGGCGGTGAGGCGATCAACGCGAATAAAATTCGATGACGAGGTTCGGCTCCATCGGCACCGGATAGGGCACATCGGTCGGTTTGGGGGCGCGGACAAAGCGGCCCTTCATGCGGTCATGGTCGATTTCGACATAGTCGGGAACGTCGCGCTCGCCCGAGCTTGCCGCCTCCATGACCAGGGCCATCGTCTTGGCCCGCGGGCCGAGTTCGATCTCGTCGCCGTCGCGCACCGAATAGGACGGGATCGTCACCCGCCGGCCGTTGACCCGCACATGGCCATGATTGACGAGCTGGCGAGCGGCGAACGGGGTCGGCGCCAGTTTCATGCGGTAGACCACCGCATCGAGCCGCCGCTCGAGCAGTTCGATCAGATTGTCGCCGGTGTCGCCGCGGCGCCGCACCGCCTCTTCATACAAGCGGCGAAACTGGCGCTCGCCGATATTGGCGTAATAGCCCTTGAGCTTCTGCTTGGCCGCCAGCTGGGTGCCAAAATCCGACGGCTTCTTGCGCCGCTGGCCGTGCTGGCCGGGGCCGTAATCGCGGCGGTTGAGGGGGCTTTTCGGGCGGCCCCACAAATTGACCGCCAGCCGGCGGTTGATCTTGTATTTCGGTTCCTGGCGTTTGCTGCTCATCAGCTCGGCGTCCGTGATCGGGTTGTTGTTGTCCCGATAGGGCGGTCCGCCGATCGCGGCGGCGCCGGGGCGCTAAGGCCCGCATTCTCGGGAATGCCGTGAACATATAGCGGCCGCCGCGGCGAAGTCAAACCGGCCGCCCAGTTCGCGCCCGCGCCCGGTTTTCGCGCCCGCCCGGTTTTCGCGCCCGGCCCCGGCCGCGGTCAGCCGCCGCGGTCAGCGGCCGGCCATCAGCGGCCGGCCATCAGCGCCCGGCCATCAGCGCCCGGCCATCAGCGGCGGCGCGGCGAGGTAGCCGTCGATCAGCCGCCGCCCGGTGGCGCGCATCAACGCCTTGTCGGCGGCCTCGCCCTCGGCCGGCGGCGGCGCGCGGGTCACGGTATTGTTGCAATAGGTCGCGATCACCTTGCCCTCGTCGCGGAACACGCCGATCGGGTCGCGCCCGGCGGCGACCGCGCGGATGCCGCGACGCAGCTGGTTGCGGAACAGGCTGACCCCGCGATCGGTCTCGCCCAGATGCTCGAGGCCGTGAACCGCGATCGGGCGCTGCGAGACCTGCGCCTCGTAATCGCCCGGATGCAGCTGGCCCTCCTCATAGGTCTCGGCCGCGATCTGGCCGGGCAGCATGATATTGCGATCGGCCCACCAGGAAGGCGTCGTCACCGCGTCGGTTTCGCAGACATGGCGGAACTCGATGAACAGCGTGTTGGTGTCGTCGATCGGCACGCACCAGCGGGTCATCATCGGCCCGCTGAACGCCCGCTCGCGGCGGCCGTCTTCCCAGATCGGCGCCACCTGCTGCAGATTGGGCAGCACCGCCTCGACCATGCGCGTCCACAGATTGTCGCCGATGCGGCGGGTGCCGACATAGACCATGCCGATCGGGGTTTCGACATAGTCCAGTTCCGGCAATACGCCGAATTCCTCGGTAAACACCGCGCCGCTGACGATCGTGTGCAAAAACGCGGTGTGCACCGGGTCCATCGTGTTTTCCATCATCTGCAGCCAGTTGCACGGATAGGCGTATTTCCGGCCGGGGATCATGCGATAGCCGGGCCGCTCATAGGTGTCGTAGAGCGGGAAGGGCGGCCGCTCTTCGGGCGGTCCCAGATAGGCGAACACGATGCCGTTGTATTCGTGGACCGGATAGGCGCCGTGAAACAGCCGGTCCTTGAGCGTGCTGTCGGCCGGTTCGCCCGGGGTTTCGAGGATCGTGCCGTCGGCGTCGAACAGCCAGCCGTGATAGCAGCAGCGGAT
>JAJPIH010000270.1 GCA_021324875.1 Alphaproteobacteria bacterium | reverse complement strand
GCTGCGCTCCGACCAGCACCACCGGCCGATCGATTGCGAGCGTCAGGTTCAGGAAGAACGCGGTCTCTTCCAGGGTAGCGGTACCGTGGGTGATCACAAAACCCGCGCTCCCGGGGTCGTCGCGCGCGGTCTTATGGATCAACGCCCGCAATTCGAGCCACTCCACGGGGCCGATCTCGGTGCTGCCGACCTGACGCACCATCAACGGCACCGGCTCGGCGACCAGCCGCGTCTCGGGGAACCGATCGAGCAACGCCTCGGCCGTCAGTTTTTGGCCAAAATCGGGATAATCGAGCACATCGAGACTCGAAGCGCCGAGCGACGATATCGTGCCGCCGGTCCCGATTACGGCAATACGCGGGAGGGAACCACTCACCCTCAGACCCCCTCTGATCAGCGGCGCACCGGCGACCCGGAACCGGCAGCGCGGGCTTCGCGGAATGCCCGCGCGGCGCCCGCCTCAGCGGCGGCCAAGGGCTGCGCCTTCGCGCGCCGGGCAGCAGCATGTTGGGTTGGGTCCCGCGGCTTGACAAATAATTTCGCACCGGGGCCGCCACCGCTGCAGCGGCCATATGGTGGACCGACGGGGAATAAGGGCTTCGCCGGCGGGATATCGTCGCTCACGACAGCCAGCGCTTTCGCCGCCGATAGTGCTTGAGGTCGAGATAGGATTTGCGCGTCCCGGCTTCATTGAGACCGAGATAGAATTCCCGGATGTCGGAATTCTCGCGCAATGCCGCTGCGGGACCTTCGAGCACGATGCGGCCGTTTTCCATCACATAGCCGTGGTCGGCGATATCGAGCGCCAGCGTCGCATTCTGCTCGACAAGCAGCACGGTGAGCCCGCGCTCCTCGCGCAGGCGGCGGATAATGGCGAATATTTCGGCGACCAGCAGCGGCGCCAAACCCAGCGACGGCTCATCGAGCAGAATCACCTTGGGTTCGCACATCAGCGCGCGGCCGATCACCAGCATCTGTTGCTCGCCCCCCGACAGATAGCCAGCCGGCTGGTGGCGGCGTTCGCGCAACACCGGAAAAGTGTCGAAAACACCCTCGATCGCGCGGCGCACGCGACCAAAGTCGCGACGGGTATGGGCGCCGGCGACAAGGTTCTCCTCGACCGTCAGGTTTTCGAATACCTGGCGGCCTTCGAATACCTGCGCCACTCCATGGCGAACGACCTCATGCGCCGGCATCCGGTCAAGCCGCACCCCGTCGAGTTCGACGCTGCCCTTGGTCACCTCGCCGCGTTCGCTGCGCAACAGGCCCGAAATTGCCTTGAGCGTGGTCGTCTTGCCGGCGCCGTTCGCCCCGAGCAGGGTGGTGATGCGGCCGGTTTCGGCATTGAGCGATACGCCCTTCAGCACCAGCGCGATGCCGTTGTAGACGACCTCGATATTGTTGAGCGCAAGCATCTTTTGGTCCTGTCAGCGGCGGATGCCGGCGGCCCTTTGCACTGCGCAGCGGCGGGCATGGCCCGTTGTCGGCCGCCATGAACGCGCTGATCGCTCGGAGCCGCCAAGGCCGCCCGACCGACGGCCCCCCCCCGCCCGCAACCATGGCGCGGCGCAAAGGCCAAGCCGACCCGGTCGGCGATGTCCGGGCAAACCCGAACAGATGGCTCGCGGATCTCCGCTTCCCCGCGCCCGCTGTGGGAGCAGGCGGCCCGGGCCTTTGCCTCACCGCTCCGCGACTGCCCACTCGCACAGCATGACGGGCGTAGGGGAGGAAATCACAGGGCCGAACCCGCCCCCTAGTTCGACTTTGCCGCCATCTGCGCGGCGGTCTTGTTCTCCTTCGCCACGATCATGTCGCGATAGGCCCGGTACCACGGGGTCACCGGCGTCAAGCCTTGCCCTTGACCTGGAAGATCCTGACCCATCCGCCGCCTTCATGGTCGGCCGCGGTAATCGTCAGCGGCGGGATAAGGCCGCCCAAGGTCATATCGTGGATCATTTCAAACCCCTCTTTGACCTGGGTCGGGGTGGGTTTCTCGCCGTGCGAGAGCTTGAGCGCGTTGCGGATTGCCGCGACCCAAAGAGCGCCCTGCTCGACGCCGCGATTGTAGTAAACGGTGGCCTGCATAGCGGCGGGCGGCGACTGGCCTTTCTTTTGGTACATCTCCTGGATGGCTTTGATGATCGGGTAGTCTTCGCCGGCCCCGGCAAACTGCATCGTGTTATAGCCCTGGGCCACATCCCAGCCCCCGGCCCCCTGGATGTCGGCTTCACCCGAGGCCCATACCAGCGCAACCACCTTGTTGAGCGGATAGCCGTTTTCTTTGAAGCCCTTGATCAGCAGCGCCGGCGACTTGCCAAAGGTGTGGTCGATCACGAAATCCGGCCGATATTGCTGAGCGATGGCCAGCACTTGCGAGCTGACATAGACGCCCGGCGGCGGAACCGCGAAGGTCTGCAGCTGAAAGCCCTCGGTTTTCGCCAATTCCTCGATGACCGGCAGCGGCTCGTGCCCGGCCGGATTGTCATAAAAGACATAGGCGATTTTTTTGCCTTTGAGGCTGCCGCCCAATTGATCCTTGGCAAACTTCACCGCCGCCGCCCCTTGCGACCAATAATTGGCGGCGATCGGGAAGAGATAGGGATAATATTTGCCGTCGGCCGATGCCGCGATGCCGAAGCCGGGCGACGTGCCGGGGATCTTGTCCTGTTCCAGCCGCTGATTGAGGGCTTCGGTCTGCGGGGTGCCGTAGATCATGATGCCGACGGCGCCTTGTTGCTTGGCCTGCGCATATTCTTCGATCGCCGGCGGCACCTTGTAGCTGTTGTCGACTTCCTGCGCCTCGATCTTCCAGCCGTCGACTCCGCCCTGGGCATTGATCAGATCGATATAGTCGTGGGTGCCGGGACAGAGCTTGGTGCCGACGACTTGCGTCGGCCCGGTGCGGTCGCATTGCATGCCGATCAGAATAGTCTTGTCGGCAGCCTGTGCGGAACCGGCCGCCGTCAACATGGCCGCCGCGCCCAGCGACAGCCACTGCAGCCTTGTCGATCGCGGACTCATGCGCTTCCTCCCTTCTACGGATGGCGTTCGTTCAATAGGAAAATGGCCAAACCCGAAAGTAGTTTCTGACGTTTCTCCACAACCGGTTGAGACCCTCTGGCTCGACAATCAGGAAAAATATGATCAACCCGCCAAACAGGATTAAGGTCAAGTTGGGAACCAGCCGGCGGATCGTGTCTGCCGAGAAAACGATGCTGCCAAAATCGGTCAGGAACAAGCGGGTCGCTTCGGGTAAAAGGGTAATAAATATTG
>JAJPIH010000259.1 GCA_021324875.1 Alphaproteobacteria bacterium | reverse complement strand
GCACGTTAGCGAGGCCCCAATGCTGCTCGCGATCGATTCGGGCAACACCAACGTCGTTTTCGCCGTCTATGACGGCGACACCTTGCGCGCCTCCTGGCGGGCGGCGACCAATCCCAAACGCACGGCTGACGAATATGCGGTCTGGCTTGGCCAGCTGCTGGCCTCAGTCGGCCTCGAGCGCGCCGACATCGACGCGACGATCATCGCCAATGTCGTGCCGGAGGCGTCGTTCAACCTCGTCGGGTTGTGCGGACGCTATTTTGCCAGCGAGCCGCTGATCATCGGCCGGCCCAATTGCGAGTTGGGGATCGGGATCGATGTCGACATGCCGGCGCAGAATGTCGGGGCCGACCGCATCGCCAATGCGGTCGCGGCGCGCGACCGCTATCCGGTGCCGGTCATGGTGGTCGATTTCGGCACCTCGACCAATTTCGACATCGTCAACCGGGCCGAAAATTATTGCGGCGGCGTGATCGCGCCGGGGCCCAATCTGTCGATGGTGGCGCTGCAGATGGCGGCCGCGCAATTGCCGCGGGTATCGATCGAGCGTCCGGCCTCGGTCGTCGGGCGCGCCACCGTGCCGGCGATGCAGTCGGGCGTGTTCTGGGGCTAAGTCGGCCTGATCGAAGGCCTGGTGCGGCGGATCGGCGAGGAGATCGGCGAGCCCGTCGGCGTGGTCGCCACCGGCGGCCTGGCGAGCGTGTTTGCCGAAGAGATCCCGCTGATCGACCGGGTCGATCCCGATTTGACGCTGTGGGGACTGCGGCTCGTCTACAAAAGAAACAGCAATAAATGAGCGATTTTGCTTATCAGTCCCCGCTCCGTTCCGGCGCCAGCGACCCAAACGCGCTGTTGTTCGTCGCGCTCGGCGGCGCCAACGAAATCGGGATGAACCTCAACCTTTACGGTATCGCCGGGCAATGGCTGATTGTCGATTGCGGCGTCACCTTTGGCGACGATGCGCAGCCGGGCCTTGATGTGGTCATGCCCGATCCGGCTTTCATCACCGAGCGGCGCGACCAGCTGTTGGGGATCGTCGCGACCCACGCCCATGAGGACCACATCGGCGCCATTCCCTATCTGTGGCCGCTCTTGCGCTGCCCGGTCTGGGCGACGCCGTTCACCGCCTCGGTACTGCGCGCCAAGCTTGCCGAGGTCGGTCTGGCCGACAAGGTGCGGATCAATGTCGTGCCGATGGAGGGGCGGTTTACGATCGGGCCGTTCGAGCTCGAACTGGTGACCCTGACCCATTCGATCCCCGAGCCGAATGCGGTGGTGCTGCGCACCGCGGCCGGCACCGTCTTCCATACCGGCGATTGGAAGCTCGATCCCGACCCGCTGATCGGCGCGCCGGTCGATGAGGACGCGCTGCGGCGCCTCGGCGACGAGGGCGTACTGGCGATGATCTGCGATTCGACCAATGCGCTGCGACCGGGCGCATCGGGCTCGGAGGCGGCGTTGCGGCGCTCGTTGACCGAGCTGATCGGCCGCTATGACGCACGGGTGGCGGTGGCCTGCTTTGCCTCGAACGTGGCCCGGCTCGAAACCATCGCCCACGCCGCCGCCGCCCATGGCCGCGACGTGGCGCGGGTCGGCCGCTCGCTGTGGCGCATCGACAAGGCGGCGCGGGAAAACGGTTATCTCGCCGGCGTGCCGCGCTTCTTGACCGAAGAGGAAGCCGGCTACGTTCCGCGCGACCGGATCCTGATGATCTGCACCGGCAGCCAGGGAGAGCCGCGCTCGGCGCTGGCCCGCATCGCCCGCGACGATCACCCCAATGTCGATCTGGAACCGGGCGATGTGGTGATCTTCTCCTCGCGCATCATTCCCGGCAACGAAAAGGCGATCGGCCGGCTGCAGAACGCGCTGGCCCGGTTGGGGGTCGAGATCGTCACCGAACTCAACCATTTCGTCCACGTGTCTGGCCATCCGGCGCGCGACGAACTGGTGCGCATGTACCAGATGATCCGGCCGCGGGTCGCAATTCCAGTGCATGGCGAGGCCCGACACCTGATCGCCAACGCCAATCTTGCCAATGAATGCCAGGTTCCGCACACCCTCGTCATCGAGAATGGCGACGTCGTCCGGCTCGCAGCGTCGGGGGCGGCGATTGTCGACGAGGTGACGGTCGGCCGTCTGGCCAGCGACGGCAAGGCGCTGTTGCCGGTCGGCGGGACGGCGCTCAAGGCGCGCCGGCGGTTGATGTTGAACGGCAGCCTGGTCGCCACCCTCGTGCTCGACGCCGCGGGTCGGTTGGTGGCGGCGCCGGCGCTGACCGCGATCGGCTTGGGTGAGCCCGACCAGGTCGATCCGGCCCGTCCTCTGCTCCATCGGGCTCTCGAACGCGCGCTTGACGAGCTGCCGCCAGCCGAGCGACGCGACGACGAAGCGGTCGCCGATATTGCGCGGCGCGCCTTGCGCCGGGTTGTTCTCGACCGATTCGACAAGCGACCGGTCGTCGAAATCCAGATCGTTCGGGTGTGAGGCGGCGCGCGGCGAGCTGCGGCTGAATGACGCGCGCCCGCTCGGCATCCGCAGCGACGGCAGCGCAACGCTCACACCTCAGAGGCCAGACCGGGACCCGCGCGGACGCGGAGAAGTGATCCCGAACTCCGTGTGATTGCTGCTTTGTTCAAATTCTTTTATGGTTAATTTGGCGGGGCGTTCTGCCCTCGCGCCTGGCTTTTCAATGGAGAATCAGATGCCCAGCGCTGTCGCGACGGTGGTAGACAGTCCTCGCCGACCGCGTCCGATAAGGCTGCGCGCGCGAACCGCCGGCGATGCTCATTTGATCAAAAAGCGTCGTTTCCTGCTTTACAGCTATTCCGCCGACGACGGATGGACCCGACACGCACCGGCCAGCTCCATCGATTTCGAGAACGGCCAGTTGTTTGTCGACGGCATCAGGATCGTCAATCCGCGCATCACCGCCGATCACGTCACCTGGCATCAGCGCATTCGCCGCGGGCAGCAAACGCATTACACGGTGGGTTCGTTACACCTTCACAGTAACGGCTACGAAGCCGATGGCACGGTCGCGATCGGCACGCATAGCGGCGACGCCGTATCACATGCGGTATTCGCGACCACGATCCCGACGGTAAATTATCAAACCCGGATCACCAAACAGACCTATGCGGCCGGCACCGATCCGGCCACAATCCCGGATGCAGGCTGGCAGCCCGGGCTGGCACTGGCGATCAGTTATACCCAGGCGACCGGCGCCAGCATTCCCAGTCCGACCGTCAGCCTCGGCGGCCAGGATATTTCCGAACAATGCAGCTGGAGCGTGGACGGCGACGACACGGTCGTGACGATCAGCCTCAGCGATTCCGATTGCGAATTCGCCGGCAATGTCTACCAAACCGCGCGCATCGCCTTTAGTGCGGTCGAGCTCAATGCCAAGGGCCATGGCGAGGTGCAGGCGGTGTGCGGTCAACCGAGCGCCGCCGGACAGGTTTGGCTGTGGCGGGCGGACCCGGCGCCTGGCGGCGATTTGCGGGCGAGCGCCGCGCCGCCCGCGCCGCAGCGATGGATGACTGCGGCGAGTGAGTTGTTGTCGGTGGCCGACGACGCTCTGACGATTGGCGAATTGATCACGATATTGCCCGACGACGTGGTCAGCCAAGACGCCAATTCGATGTTGATGCGCAATATGAAATGGGCAATGGGCCAGGATCCGACCGAACGCGACTGGCTCTCGCGCTTTTTTAGCGAAGCCCCGCCGGTGATTACCGAACCTGACCAGCAAACCCTGGTCAATCAAAGTCTTGACTGGTACCAAAAGAAATTCGCATTGGCTTATCTGACCCAGTCCTTCAACAGCTATTCCGGACCGAACGAACCGAGCAATCGGCTGTCGCAATCGCAGGCCGTGAAACTCACCGACTATCTGAAAACGGGCCTGGCGGCAGAGAGCGATTTCAATGTCCAACACCAAGGGATCTTTGTCGACGCCTATACCGGGGCAAAGCCGCGGTTGCAAAATTATATCAACGACGAGGTCGCGGAGGCGGTGGGTTGGGCGCAGGGCTCGGTCGTCTTCGCCCGCCATGACGCCAGCAAGGATGTAACCGTGGCCGCCGGCACCGAGGTCAAAACCAGCGACGGCATTGTCTACACGACCCAGGCCAAGGTCACATTGAAAGCCGGCGAGGTCGCCAGCGGCGATGTGCCGGTAGCGGCCGAGCTGCCGGGAACGGCGAGTGTTGTTCCGGCCGGCGCGTTGAACCGCTTTGGCGACCAGCCGCCAACCGGCATCGACAGCGTCACCAACAAGGCCGCCACGACATTGAGCGCGGATAGTGGCGGCTTGAAATGGGCGAAAAAGCTGTTCACGGCGCTGACCACCGGCCGGCAGTACGTATTGATGGTCAATCGGGTCGCGGGAGCGGCGGGCGACGCCAAGGCGCTGGAGCCGGTCAACAATTTCGCCTGCCTGCTGACTGCCCTCGATCGCAGCGGTACGATCGCCCGCAACTACTACCGATCGATCATTTCCGGCGTCGTCGTCAAGCTCGTTCCGCAGGTCGTGCACCGTGACAAGGACACGATCATGCAGTGGCTGCCAACCGCGATGCAGGAATTGCTGCGCAAGCTCGCCAATGGTGAACTGCCCAACGAAACCGACATCTCCCACACCGAAGCGGTGGAGATGTACGAGGAGTATCTGCAGCACAGTGCCGATATCGCCTTGGCGACGGCCGATCTGTTGCAGTCGATCATCGCTTCCGGCCTGATCCGGCAGGCCGGCCAATCCGAGGAGGAGTGGCAGGCGACGATTGCCGCGCGCTGGCCCAAATTGGCGAAAGCCGGCCGGTTCATGCTGGCGCTCGGTTGGATCGGCGGCGTCAGCTCGGTCATTGTCTCGCTCGTCAGGGGCGATTGGAACAAAATGACCGATGTCGAGCGCGCCGAATTTGTCACCAACATTGTGCAATTGACCGTGGTCGGCTTTGATGCGGTGCCGTTGATCTGGCAAGGGGTCAAATTCGTCACACTGAAGATATGGAACGCGTTAAACGACTATTTTAACGCGCCGAAAATGCAATCCGAAATTGAGATGCAAGAGATCAATATTGCCGACGAAGAAACCCCGCTGCTCGAGCAGGAGGCGGACAACATCAACCAAATCTACGAGGTGGCACAGGTCGAACGCACGACCTTGGGTGAAGGAACGATTTTCGAACGGCTGTTTGCCGACGGCGTCTTTACCGGCGTGCTGAAGGCGGTCGGAGCGATCGCCGCGGCGGCCATGGCGGGCTATTCGCTATGGCAGCTGATCGACGATATCAAATCGCGCGGCTCGGTGTCGACGATCGTGTTCGACAGCCTGATCTTTGCCGCAAACTTTCTGGCGGCGGTGTGTCTGGTGGCCGATTTGTTTGCGGCGACCTCGTTCCTGCCGATTGCCGGCGCGGTTTTGGCGATTGTCGGGATCGTGCTGACCGTGCTCGCGGGCTTCTTCGAGAAGCCAGACAGTCCGGTCGACGATTGGATGGTCGAGCACGGCATGCCGTTTGTCGATGGCTTGCCGGGGCAGAAGGCGGCGCCGGTGAATGCGCTGCGCCTGCAGCTGGTGATTGCATGAGTCCCTTGCCCGGTGCACCCGCGCCACCGCCATTGACGGTGTATCACACGCGCTACCAGCCGGATCCCGGCGCGCAATGGCAGAGCGGGCTTAATGTCGCGCTGGGTTTCGCGTGGGATCCGAATAATGAGATCCCACAGCCGGTCGTCGAACTCGGCGGGCAGGACATCAGTTCCTATGTGACCTTGTCCGTCGACAGCAACCGCTCGCTGCTTGTGCACATCGATCTTTCCAGCGTCAGCGACGCGGTGTGCGGTACCACACCGCAACTCTATGTCGGCGGCAATCTGCAGCTGAGCCCCGACGGCGCAAGCTTCACCGGCACGATTACCCGTTTGTGCAGTGGTCCGGTGAGCTGCCCGTGGCAAGGTCAAAGTTCATTGGCCGGGGCGCGCTGGGTGGTCGGCATGTGGCGGTGGACCCTGGCGCGGGAGGCGTTGCGCAAGGAACTCGCGAGCCTCGGCTGAGGCGCATGGCCGGCGGATCGGCAGCGATGCGCCGAGCCGGCCGGCGGTCAGGCGCGATGGGATCCGGGGGCGGCTCGTCTGGCGCCCGCCAATGGAACTTGAGGTAATCGGGAATGATCGAAAGTGGTCGGTGCGCGGCGCCGTTGCCGTCCGACCGCGCGGAGGACAAGTGATGCAAAGCGACACGATCTCGCTGCCATTTCAGGCCGTGACCGCCGCGGTTGCCGCCGCGGCCCCGGCCAGCGACGAAGATGGCGTCAACACCTTGATCGAGACGAACGACAGCCTTGTGCGGCAAAAGGTCGGCGAGGCCTTTGTGGCGCAAATGCAAAACAGCGGTCACGTGCGCTCGTTGTTCTTTGGCAATCCGCCCGCACCGGCGGCGCCGATGCCGGCGGCCCAGGAGGATTGGATCGGGCAGGTGGCAAGCGCGCTGATCGCCTTGTCGCTGTCCCACACCTCCGGCCATGGCTTCGCCCAGACCGTCAACAGCGGCAATGCGCAAAATTTTCTGAACAACAATCTCAATCCCGGCAATCCGAATTTTGTGGCCGTGGCAATGCACAATTACGAGAGCCTGTTTGCCAATTACTGCCAGGCCAACAATACCGCATTTGCCGGCTTTTTGAATTGCGGTTTTGGCGACGCGGCGCGCTGGGGGACGCTGCTCGCGACCCGCCTCAGCAGCACCAACTATATCAACCAGGAATTCCCCAAGCTCAATCCGGCGGTCGCTTCTGACGACTGGTATCAAGCCTTCTATGGCAATCTCTACAAGGTGCAGCGGCTCAATCCGAGCGAGGTGCAGCGCGTCACCGCCGCCTGGCACCCCTATCTGGCGGGCAAGGAGGTTCCGGGAAGCTTGCCGTGGACGGTCTACGACCACATGGTCGCCGGGAGCTACACTTACAGTACGTTCTTTGGCCCGGTGCTGAGCGCGATCTCGGCCTATACCAGCTCGACCCAAACGCTCGGGTGCCAGGGCGGCCCGGCGGCCCATTGCACCACCGAAACCACGACCGTTTACGGCGGCCCGGTCAATGATTGGCTCGGCCGCTATCGGGGGCTGGGCGGGTTCCTCAACGGGCCGTCGGGATCCAATACCGAATCTCACACCAATGGTTCGGGCGGCGGAGGCTTCTGCGGCTGCTTCGTGCCGGGGACGCCGATCCTGCTCGCCGACGGCAGCAGCCGCGCGGTCGAGGAGATCGGCCCGGGAACGGCGGTGATCAGCCGCGACGGCAGTGTTCATTGCCGCAGCGATCAGGACGTGCATTGGCAGATCGATGCCCACGAGCTGTTGTTCGGCATCAACGACTACCCGCCGTTTTTCAACGCCTCACACCCATTCATGACGACCGCCGGCTGGAAGTCGATGGCGCCCAAGGTGTCGCGCCAGATCAATTCCGATCTCGACATTTTCGGCCCGCTGCAGGTCGGGGATATGCTGCTGCAGGCCGAAGAGGGGTTGCCGCTGCGCTACCGCCAGGTGCGCATTAATCAGATCACCCGCATGCTGGCCCGCGACGCCGGCAGCCAAAACATCTATTCCTTGCATTTGCGGCAGGACAATCCCGGCTACCACGCGCATGGTTTTCTGGTTGCGGTCAACTATCCGCAATTGCGCGAGGATCGATTTGTGCAGGCCTTTGCCGGCATCACGGATGCCGAGCGCGAGTATTTGCGCAATCAAATCATGCCGCTGATCCCGTTTCTGCGGCGCGGGCTCGGCGGCTATGTCGGCGAGATTCTGCGCCGCGCGCTCGGCGGAACGGAGGCCCGGCCGCTCGGCGGTCCGACCGCGCTCACCGTCCGCCATGATTGAGCCTGCCGGCCAAGGATTGACAGCGGCCGTGGCGCGCGCTTCCGTTGCCGGCCAAAGGCGGCGGCGGAGAAGGCCATGATCGGACGCCTCAATCATGTGGCGATTGTCGTCCCGGACCTGGCGGCGGCGAGCGCCGTCTATCGCCGGGTCCTCGGCGCGCGCGTCTCGGGGCCGCACGATCTGCCGGAGCATGGCGTGCGCGTGGTGTTTGTCGAACTGCCGAACACCAAAATCGAACTCCTCGAACCGTACGGCGAGGCCTCGCCGGTGCGCGCCTTTCTCGAGCGCAATCCGGCGGGCGGGATGCACCACCTCTGTTACGAGGTCGACGACATCGTCGCGGCGCGCGACCGGCTGCTGGCCGAGGGCGCGCGTGTGCTCGGCGACGGCCAGCCGCGGCCGGGCGCCCATGGCACGCCGGTGTTGTTCCTCCACCCCAAGGATTTCTGCGGAACTCTGATCGAGCTCGAACAAGCGGGCGCCTGACGTTGCTTACCCCGGGCTCGACGAGCGGCGCGGCTTGTGGCTTCGACATTGCGAGCGCTCAATCGCGCCGATCCACATCCGGCCGCGCGCATCGCGGAAATCGGCGCAGCCGCGCCCCGGTGGCAAACCGGCGCTGGCTGCCACCGTGACCCGCGCCGATATGCTTCGTCACGGGACTCCGGGTCATGAACTGGTTTACCGGCATCATCCTTTATGTCCTGGTGTGGTGGGTGACGCTGATCGCGATTCTGCCGCTGTGGATCCAGCCGAGCGAGCCCGGCGAGATTGGTCACGCCGCCGGGGCGCCAAAACACCCGCTGCTGCTGCGCAAAGCGATTGTGACCTCGCTCGTCGCCGCGGTGATCTGGCTCGGGATCTACCTGGTGGTGCGCTCGCCGTGGCTGAGCTTTCGCGGCTCGTGAGATGAGCGAGGCCTATTGCCGGATGGCGCCGGGGCACCCGGTTCACGCCTCCTATCATGACCGGGAATACGGCTTTCCGTCGCGCGACGAGCGGGTGCTGTTCGAGCGGCTGATCCTCGAAATCAACCAGGCCGGGTTGTCGTGGTTGACGATCCTGAACAAGCGCGAGGCGTTTCGGTCGGCGTTTGCCGGCTTCGAGATAGACCGGGTGGCCGCGTTTGGCGATAGCGATATCGCGCGCCTTTTGGCCGATCCCGGAATCGTACGCAATCGCCTCAAAATCGAGGCGGCGATCGAGAATGCGCGCCGCATTCAGGGGCTGCGGCGCTCGCACGGCTCGTTCGCCGATTGGCTCGACAGCCATCATCCGCGCTCGCCGACGGAGTGGACCCGGCTGTTTCGCCAGACCTTCCGCTTTACCGGTCTGCAAATCGTCGGCGAATTTCTGATCAGCCTCGGCTATCTGCCGGGGGCGCATGTTCCCGATTGTCCCGCCTATCCGCGGGTGCTGGAGCTCGGACCACCTTGGGCAAGCGAGTCGGGTTTGATTAACCATAGGAAATAATCCCGAAATGACTATTTGACCCGAGCAATGATTCCCTGCTAGCGAAGAGCGGTTTGTCTTGCGTTGCGCCGGCCGGTGTCTGCGAATGCCGTCTGCGGTCTCGCTCGCCGGTCCGGCAGGCGGCGCCGGAGCTGTCGGTGCCCGCGGCCTGGAGCGGGCGACGCTAAAGCGAGGACGGGGGAGGGCGCATGTCGTTGCGACGCAAATATCTCCGGATCCTTTCGGCGCTGCTGCCGGCCGGGGCGGTCGGGGCGGCGCTGGCGCTGACCGCCGCCGAGCCGGCCGCGGCCGAACCGGCGCCGGCGACCCTGCAGCCCGGTGCCGCAAATCCGGACGGCGTTGCCGACCGGCTGGCGGCGATCCGCGACGCGGTGTCGAGGATCGACGGCGCCGGGCTCTCGCCGGCCGATCGTCAGCTCGCCTGGTGGGCGTGGCGCAATGGCGGCGGCGGCTGGCGCAATGGCGGCGGCGCTTGGCGCAACGGCGGTGGTGCGTGGCGTAACGCCGGTGGCGGCTGGCGTAACGGCGGTGGCGGCTGGGGGAATGGCGGCTGGCGCAATGGGCCGTGGAGCAATTTTTGGCGAAACTTTTGATCACGCCGAAGGGCACCGCGCGCCTCTGCCGATTGCGTATAATGGCGCCGAATGACGAGGTTCTGCGGCGGTCCCGTCGCGAGGTTGGAAGGGCAGGGACCGCAAGCCTGGTTGTTGATGAGGTCGGTCAATGTCGTTGCGTCAGAAATATTTGCGGATTCTTTCGGGGCTCGCTCCGGCCGGGGCGGCGGGGGTGACGTTGCTTCTGGGTTCGGCCGCGCCGGGGCTGGCAAGCCCGGAGCCGGCGCGGTTCGAGCCGCCGGCTGCGGCCCCGGCGCCGATCGGCGAGCGGCTCGCCGCGATTCGCGACGCCACCTCGAGCCTCGCCGCAGACCGGGCCGCCGCCAGCGCCAAGCCCGCGGACAAGCTGCGGCTCGCCTGGGGCAATTGGTGGAACAATTGGGGCTGGCGCCCGTGGTGGGGTTGGGGCTGGCCCAACTGGAATAATTGGCACAATTGGCGCAATTGGCCGAACTGGTGGCGCAACTGGTAGGCGAGGCGATCAGGGCGGACGCCGCGGTGCCGACGATCCAATTGCTGGTCGTTCAGCCGACCCCGTTCTGCAACATCAATTGCACCTATTGCTATCTGCCAAACCGCTCCTCGAAAGCGGTGGTGGCGCGCGAGACGTTGCATAACCTGTTTGCGCAGGTTTTCACTTTGGGGTGGTGGGGCGATGGCCTCACGGTGGTCTGGCATGCCGGCGAGCCTATGGTGCTGCCGATCGCGTTTTATCGCGACGCGTTGGCGCTCGTCGACACGCTGCGGCCGCCGCAACTCGAGGTCGTACACGCCTTCCAGACCAACGGCACGCTGATTGACGAGGCGTGGTGCGCGTTCTTTGCCGAGGCGCGGATCCGCCTCGGGGTGAGCATCGACGGTCCGCAGCGGTTTCATGACCGCCACCGGGTGACACGATCCGGCCGCGGCACCTTCGACCGGACAATTGCCGGCATCCGGCTGCTGCGCCGCCACCATATTCCGTTTCACGTGATCTCGGTGCTGACCGCGGCGAGCCTTGCCGCACCGCGCGAAATGTTCGACTTTTATGTCGAGGAGGGAATCGACGAGGTCTGCTTTAACGTCGAGGAGAGCGAAGGGCACCATCGCTCGGAATTGTTTGCCGAACCCGAGATCGATCGCGCCTATTACCGGTTTCTCTCCGAGTTCTGGCGATTGTCGGCGGCCGCTCCCGGCAAGATCAAGTTTGTGCGCGAGATCGACAGCGCGCTGAACCAGGTCATCCGGCCGCGCGAAGCGCCGTTTCACAACCAGCTGGTCGAGCCGTTCGCCATCACCAGCATGGATTGGGCCGGCAATATCGCGACTTTCTCGCCCGAGCTGCTCGGCCTTAAAAATCCTGCCTACGACGATTTCATTCTTGGAAACATCAATCGCAGCACCCTCGCCGAGATGGCGCAAAGCCCGGTATTGGCGCGCCTGCAGGCCGACATCGATGCCGGCGTCGGGTTGTGCCGCGAACACTGCCAATATTTTTCGGTGTGCGGCGGCGGCGAGCCGGTCAACAAGCTTGCCGAAAATGGCACTT
>JAJPIH010000083.1 GCA_021324875.1 Alphaproteobacteria bacterium | reverse complement strand
GAGGCCGTGGCGCTCAAGAAAATCGTTGAGCCCGATCTCTTCGGCAATCATCGACTTGCCCTTGGCCACGGTGCGCGCGGCACTCGCGCGGCATATCTTCAGCACCGGGGCGCGCGCCTCCTCGGGCGTGCGCGCCCAATGCACCTCGCCGCCAGCGGCAAGAACATTACGCTCGTAGAGCTCGAGGTAGAAATCGAGATGGGCGAGGGTGTGGTCCTTGATCTCCCGGCCAAGATCGCGCAGCGCCTCGAATTCCGGGAGTTTGGCCACGACCGCGCGGCGACGCGCCGGAAGCCTTGGCGCGTCATCAGGTCAAGGGCCTGCTGCAAATGGGCGTCGGCGAGGCCGGCGCGGGCATTTTCGGCAAAAGCGTGGCTTGTCGGCTGCATCGGGCTAGCGCGAGGCGGCGAGCGGCGCGGTATCGTCGGTCATTTGCGCCAAGACCTCGGCGATGTGCCGCACCTCAACCGCCCGGCCTTGCCGCGACAATTTCCCGGCAATGTTCAACAGACAACCGAGATCGCCGGAGAGCACGGCCTCGGCCCCGGTCGCCGCAATATCCGCGATCTTATCGCCGACCATCTTGTCAGAAATCTCGGGGTATTTGACGCAGAATGTGCCGCCAAACCCGCAACACACCTCGGTTCCCGCCAATTCGCGCAATTCGAGGCCTTGGACCGAGGCGAGCAGGCGCCGCGGCTGGTCGCGCACGCCAAGCTCGCGAAGACCCGAGCATGCGTCGTGATAGGTGGCAATGCGCCGCCAGGTTGCATCGACCTCGCGCAGACCTCGAACGTCGACCAGAAACGATACCAGCTCCCAGGTTCGCGCGGCGAGTTCTTCGGCGCGCGCCCGCAGCGACGGATCATCGGCGAAGAGTTCCGGATAATGAACGCGGATCATACCCGCGCATGAGCCCGATGGGGCAACGACATAATCGAAATCGGCAAAAGCGTCGATCACTTGCCGAGCAATGGCCTTGGCACTGCCCCGCGCGCCGGTGTTGTAGGCGGGTTGGCCGCAGCAGGTCTGCGCCTGCGGCACCTCGACGTCACACCCCGCCTGTTCGAGGAGTTTGATCGCGGCAAACCCGACGGTAGGACGGAACAGATCAACCAGACACGTGACGAAAAGCGCGACCCGCACGCGCCGCTGCGACACCACACCCCACCTCGCTCTGTGTAAAACCCCGGAACTGCGGCCGGCTCCTTTGATACCACACTTTTTCGCTCCGATTGTCGAAGCCGGCTAAGACCCAGCCACAGGGTGCGGCGGCGGATAGGCTAATCCCATGCTTCATCCTGTATGACCCGTGCCGCCACCACCCGCGGCAGCAAGAGCCAATAGGATCCGCGCGCATTCATCCGCCCGGCCCGTTCCCCGGCCACAGACCCCGCCCCCCAGAACAGATCGCCGCGGATCGGCCCCTTGATCGCACCGCCGGTGTCTTGTGCCACGACCAGCCGGCGAACCGCTTCGCGCTGGTCGAAACGTTCCTTGGCGTCGAGCCAGATCGGGACGCCAAGCGGGATAAAGCGGGGGTCAACGGCCAGGCTGTGCTCCGCAGTCAAGGGCACGTGCTCGGCGCCGATCGGGCCGTCGCCATGCACGATCCGGAAAAACACGTAAGCCGGGTCGTCGCGGCGCAGCGCGGCACCGGCTCTGGGATGGGCGCGCATCCACTTGATGATCGAGGCCATCGTGACCTCGCCCGCAGCCAGCACGTGGCGTTCGATCAACAGCCGTCCAACCGGTACGTAGGGCAGGCCGTTTTGGCCGTCATAGCCGACCCGAACCTTCCTGCCGTCGTGCAGGCGGATCACCCCAGACCCTTCGATCTGCAGGAAAAACGCGGCGATCGGATCATCGACCCAGAACAGCTCGAGCCCGCGGCCGGCAAGCGCGCCATCCTCGATTTCGGCGCGTGACAGGCGCGGCATCTGCGCCAATTCAGGCGGCCGGCGGTAGATCGGTGTTTGGTAGGGACCGTGCCGGTTGACCGATCCGTTCAGCTCGATCTCGAAGTAACCGGTAAAAAGGCCGCGCGCTTCGCCATAATTGGTTACGGCCATCGGCACAAAAGCGTCTTCGAAGAACCGCCGGGCGGCAGCCGCATCACCGGCGGAGACGTCTGCGGCGGCATGGCAGGCGGGCAACCACTCGCCAACAGTGCCGTAGTCGACACCGCTGTCGACGGCCCCGAACGGCGCTCCACCGGGCGCCTTTTCAAAGGCGAGACACGATTTTGTGAAGGCCTGAACCGCCGCCTTCATATCGGCGCGAGCCCAGCCGGGGAGCTCGGCAAACCCGACCCGTTCCAGCCGCAATCGCGGCGGACCGGCGTCTCTACCGAGCGCCAGCACCGACGCTGCTAATAGAAGAAGCGCCGCCCATCGCAACCGATGACGAAACGCCTCAGCCGCTACTGGTCGCGACCAACGTCCAATTCGGGTCGGACGACCGAGTGTCGCGCGCAAATGTCCAGTAGTCGGTCTTTTCCACCGGATGGTCGGGATCGCCATCGACGATACTGCCGTCCATGGCGCGGGTCACCGTAATCTGGTGCGAAACAAGCCTGACCGTGATCCGCGCGGTACGCCCATACAAATCGGCCTCGACGATTTCGGCCTCGTCAAGTTTCAGTCCCCGGGTTTCCACCGTCTCCTTGGCCGTGGCGCGCTCGTCGATGGTCTGAGCGAATGGCCGAAATACGTCGTCGCTCAACAGCGGCCGCAGCGCCGCCTTGTCGCCCTTGGCAAAGGCGGTCACGATGATTTCGAAGGCGACCCGCGCGCCATCGAGAAAATGGTTCGGGTCAAAACCGGGATCGGCCCGCTGTATCCGCGCCAACCCGTCGGCTACGGAATTGGCCGGACGCGGGTTGGCGGTCGAAACCGGCGCGAGAATCTCGGCCCCCGCCACACCGGCCTTGTCGCCGACGGATTTCTCTGCGACCCGCGCCGGTCGCGGCGGAAACAAGTCGCGACGACGCTCATTCCCGGTGCGCCGGCCGAGGACGCTGCGCAGGCGCAGAACCAAAAACGCCGCGATCATTGCGAACAGGATAATGTCGAAATATTGAAAATCGCCCATTGTCTCCTGCGCCCGCAGCGATCAGCGAGGGCCAGGGATCGGCCTCCGCATGCTCTGTGGGTCAGATAGGAGCGCACCAATCCCCCGGCAAGCACAAACGGCTCCGGGCGCGGCGCGATGACCGGTTTCCGGCCTGCCACGGCCATCCGCAGCGGCGCCGGTTTCTGTCGCCGGCGGCGCTTGAACAAGGCGTGGCGCGCGGTTCATCGCCGCCGATTGCCGGCCGTGCTCAATCCGTGCTAGCCAGCAGGCCGAACCTGTTTCTGCCCGCAGAGGAGCGGACATGCCGGGAGAAGCGCGCGGCAATGGCGGAACCGATGGACTGCCGCCGTCTCAAGGGCCGCAATTGTTTGTCAATGTCCAATATATCAAGGACTTCTCGTTCGAAAACCCGCGCGCACCGCAGAGCCTCATTCAACCGGCAGCTCAGCCAGAGGTCGCCATCAACGTCGATGTCAAAGCACGAAACCTCAATCCGGAAGCCTACGAGGTGGTGCTGACAATCAACGTCAACGCCAGCGCCCAGGGCGAGCCCGTGTTCCTGGTCGAGCTCGCTTATGCGGCCGTCGTGACCGTCAGAAACGCCCCGGAAGACGTGCTTGCCGGGCTGGTTCTGGTCGAGACGCCGCGGATTTTGTTCCCGTTTGCCCGGGCGATCATCGCGACGGCGACCCGCGACGGCGGCTTTCCGCCGCTGTTGATCAACCCGATCGATTTTGGCGAATTGCTGCGCCGTCAGCAGGCATCCGACCAATCGGCGGCGGCGGGCGAGCCGATGCTCTGAGGGAGCGTGTCCCTCTTCCACAGCGGGGATGTCAACAACGCGAGCATTGCCTCATGCGCCGCCAACTCGGCGGGCGACGCAGCATGTGGCCGTGGCGGCCGCGCAATCCGGATGGCGGTGACCGCCGCGACCTCGGGTGCGGCAAAATCGAGGCCGGGCTGGCGCCCGCCGACCAGCTCCAGGTAAACCGCCGCCAGCAGATCGCAGTCGATCCGCGCCCCATGGGTCGCGCGAGCGGCCAAATCGATCTCGAAGCGCCGGCACAACGCGTCAAGGCTCGCCGGCGCCCCCGGGAACCGCTGGTGCGCGATGGTCAGGGTGTCGATCTGCGGCGAGGCCAGCATCGGGCGGCCAAGCCGCGCCAATTCCGCATTGAGAAAGGCGATGTCAAATTCGGCGTTGTGGATCACCAACGGATCGGAGCCGATAAAAGCGAGCAACTCGTCGGCGATCGCCTCAAAGGGCGGATGCTGGGCGAGAAATTCCTCGGTCAAACCGTGCACCGCATACGCGTCGGCGGGAATGTCCCTACCCGGATTAACGTATCGGTGAAATACCCGTCCGGTCGGTATGTGATGAAACAACTCAAGACATGCGATCTCGATGATCCGATGCCCTGCCAACGGATCGAGACCCGTGGTTTCGGTTTCGAGAACAACCTCTCGCATCAGCGGCTCCGCCCCCTGCTGTATCGGCAAACCGTCGGTCGCGGCTTCGGTCGCGTCGCCGGATCGCGCAGCATGGCGACGATCCTTCGCAGCCGGCGCAGGCTCAGGCTGCGATCAAGACCGGTCGGTACGACAAAATCGGCGCGCCGCCGCTTTTCCGCATCCGGCATCTGCTGACGCAAGATCGCCTGGAGACGCGCTTCGGTCATTCCCGGTCGGCGCAGGACCCGCTGACGCTGGACCATCGCCGGGGCCGACACGACAATCACGTAATCGCAACGGGCCGCGCCACGGCTCTCGTAGAGAAGCGGGATGTCGAGCACCGCAAGCGGCTCCCGGCGGGCCCGCGCCTGCGCCAGAAACCGGGCTTCGGCTTTAGCGACCATTGGATGCAGAATAGCTTCGAGCCGGGTCAACGCTGCGGGCGCACCGAACACGTGGGCCCCCAGCAGACGGCGGTCGATGGCGCCGTCTTCGCGGCGCGTTCCAGGAAACGCCGCCTCAACCAAATCAACGGCGGCACCACCCGGTGCCAGCACCCGATGCACGATTTCGTCGGCGTCAAACACCGCGACCCGCATTCGCCGCAGCATCGACGCGGCGGTGCTTTTTCCCATTCCGATCGAACCGGTGAGGCCGACGATAATCACCGCGCGGGCGCCAGGGTTTCGACCAACGCCGCGCGCAGTTCGCCACTGACCCGGGCCGGGGCGGAAAACCACGCCTCAAAGCCGGGGCGGCCCTGATGCAACAACATGCCAAGGCCATCAACCACCACATGACCGCGACGGCGGGCGGCCGCGAGCAGCTGAGTTTCAAGCGGAACATAAACGATATCGACCACCGGCGCCGAAAGCGGCAACGGCGACAGATCGATCCTCAGCGGCGGTTCACCACTCATCCCAAGGCTGGTTGTATTGACCAGCAGACCCGCCCCGGCCAGCACCGCGTCGATTGCGTCCCAGCCATGGATCGTGATGCGTGTGTCTGGCGTGGCAAGCTCGGCCGCCAGCACCTCGGCGCGGCGACGGGTACGGTTGACCAGGCGGATGTCCCTGACCCCGGTGTCGATCAGCGCTGCCACCGCAGCGCGCGCAGAACCGCCGGCACCCAACACCACCGCCGGACCCGACGACCGATCCCAATCGGGTGCTTGCTCGCGCAGATTTTCGCAAAAGCCGTAAATGTCGGTGTTGCTGGCCTCAAGACTACCGTCGGCGGCGACGACGACGGTATTGACGGCACCGATGCGTCGCGCCGCCGGATCGACCCGGTCGACGAGGCGCAGCGCCTCCTGCTTGTGCGGTATCGTCAGATTGCAACCGCGAAAACCCAATATTGGCAACGCCCTGAGTGCCCGCTCCAGATCCGCAGGTCGCACCGGCAGCGGGACATAGGCGCCGTCGATCCGGTTCTCGTGCAACCAGAACCCATGCAGCAACGGCGAGCGCGAATGCGCGACAGGCCACCCCATTATCCCCGCGAGGCGGGTCGCACCGGTGATCTTCATCGTTCGGTTTCTATCATATCCGACCGCGGGCGGGCGAGATCACCCCTTCGCTTGCGGGCCGGCGGCTCGCCGGCGCAGCCCAACAGCATTAGAATATTGAAGCGAAACATCCGCGCTCGTAAGTGTCGTGTTTTAAGACGATGGCGAAACGGCACGCCAAACTATTCGGCGATGCCATGTCGCCGCGCCAATAATTTCATGATTGCCGCCGCCGTCTCTTCAATCGAACGGCGGGTCACGTCGATCACCGGCCAATGATGCTCTCCGAATACCCGCCGCGCTTCGCGTACCTCGGCGCGGACAGCCTCAAGATCGGTGTATTCGGTCGCCTCGTCCTGACGCATCATCGTGAGGCGGTTGCGGCGCAGCTGGATAAGCCGCTCGGGATCGTTGGTCAGGCCGACGATCAGCGGCCGCTTGGCATTGGCCAGCTCTGGAGGCAGCGGGACCCCAGGCACATAGGGCACGTTGGCCGCCTTGATGCCGCGGTTGGCGAGATAGAGGCAAGTCGGCGTCTTCGACGTGCGCGACACGCCGACCAACACCACATCGGCGTCGTCGAGCCCCCATTGCGACTGACCGTCATCGTGATTGAGAGCAAAGGTCATCGCGTCGATGCGCGCGAAATATTCGTTGTCGAGCAAATGCTGCTTGCCCGGGACCCCGCGGCTCTCGCGATGGAGAAACGAAGCCAAGGCGGCGATCACCGGGTCGAGAATCGGGATCGCCGGAACCTGCAAGCGACGGCATTCCTACTGCAGGAACTGACGCAAATGCTCGCTGACCAAAGTGAATAAGACGACCCCCGGATTGGCCTCCACGCCGGCGACAACTCGTTCGATCTGATTGCGCGTGCGCACCATGCTCCACACATGTTCGACGGCGTTGACTCCGTCAAATTGAACAAGACAGGCGCGGGCGACCGAATGCACGGTCTCCCCGGTCGAGTCGGAAACGAGGTGCAGGTGAAAGCGGCTCACGGCGGCGGCACCCGACCCATGGTCGTTATCCCCAGCGCGGTGTGCATTGTTGGGCGGAACCTGTTTTCTACTCTGCGTTTAGTGACAACCTAAAGGCTTTATCAATGTCGTTGCACGGTCGACCAACACGCTGTGCTCAGCATCCGGCAAAATCCCCACCACCGCAAAAGACGGGGATGACCAAGACGCTCGGGGACGATCCCCGATTTTCACAGCGCGCCCCAACCTGGCGAACACCCGATTGCGCGGCCTTGTCATGCACCTCTTTATCCCGGATTGGCGGGCGACAAATTCAGACGCGGCCAAAACTGTGCAAAAGGCGGGAATAGGCTTTGATCCCCATAATTCCGTCCCCATAAACCAACCTCTACCGATAAATATAAACATATAGGTGGTAGGGAGAATCGATTTTGATGACCGCCTCCTCGACCAAACCGCTGCTGAACGTCCTCGCGCGCGAAAAGACACCCCTCCCGCCGTGGTGGCTGATGCGGCAGGCCGGCCGCTATCTGCCGGAATACCGCGCGGTGCGAAACCGGATCGGAAGCTTTCTCGAGCTGTGCCTGTCGCCGGTACTGGCCGCCGAACTGACGATGCAGCCGGTGAGGCGCTACGGGATGGACGCAGCGATATTGTTTTCCGACATTTTGATTTTGCCTTACGCGCTGGGCCAGGCCCTCGAATACCGGGATGGAACGGGGCCGGTTCTGGAGGCGCTGGCGGGGCCTGGTGATCTCGGGCGGCTCAACGCCGTCGACGTCCTGTCGCGTCTGGCCCCGGTTCTGGAGACAGTGGAGCGGGTGCGGGGCATGCTCGGGCCGCGAACCGCGCTTATCGGCTTTGCCGGGGCGCCGTGGACCGTGGCGACCTATATGGTCGAGGGCGGCACGAGCCGTGATTTTCATCGGGTCAAAAGCTGGGCCTATGGCGATCCGTTGGGTTTCGCCCGATTGATGGAGATGCTGACTGAGGCGACCGGGGAGCTGCTCGCGGCGCAAGTGGCGGCCGGCGCCGAAGCGGTGCAGCTTTTTGACAGCTGGGCCGGCGTGTTGCCCGAGACCTACTTCGTGCGCTGGGTGATCAGGCCGACGGCGCGGATCGTTGCTTTTCTCAAAGACCGTTATCCGCGATGTCCGGTCATCGGCTTTCCGCGCGCCGCAGGAGTGCTTTACGAGCGTTATGTCACCGAGACCGGAGTGGATGCGGTAGGGCTCGACCCGACGGTACCGCTCGGATTTGCTGTCGCGCGCCTTGGCGGGCGCGCTGTCCTCCAGGGCAACCTCGACCCGGTGTTGCTGCTGGTGGGAGGCTCGTCTTTGGAGGCGGCGGTGGTGGAGATGCGCCATTCGTTCGCCGCAACCCCATGGATCTTCAACCTCGGTCATGGGGTCCTGCCGGAAACGCCGGTCGAGAACGTCGCCACGCTGGCGCGGCTACTGGCAGCACCGGAACCGGGCTAATGGCGCGTACCGCGGTCGTGCTGATGAACCTCGGCGGGCCCGATTCGCCGGCGGCGGTCCGGCCGTTTCTGATGAACCTGTTCAGCGATCCGGCAATCATCCGCCTGCCCTGGGTGCTGAGGGCCCCCTTGGCGTGGCTGATCGCAAGCCGTCGCGCGCAGACGGCCGCGACAATTTATGCCCGGCTTGGCGGGGCCTCGCCGCTCTTGGCCAACACCCAAGCGCAGGCATGCGCCCTCGAAACGCGCCTGGGCTCCGATTACCGGACTTTTGTCGCAATGCGTTACTGGCATCCGACCAGCATCGAAACCGCCCGGCAGGTGGCGCGGTGGGAGCCGGACGAGGTTGTGTGCCTGCCGCTCTATCCGCAATTTTCGACTACAACCACGGCTTCCTCGCTATCCGCCTGGGGACAGGCCGCGCGAGCGGCCGGGCTGGCCTGCCCGACCAGGGTCGTGTGCTGCTATCCGGACGAGGCGGGGTTTGTGGCCGCGCTTGCGGATCTGATCCGGCCAGCCCTGGCCGAAGCGCGGGGATTTGCAAAACCACCGCGGCTGCTGCTTACGGCGCACGGCCTGCCGCAGAAGATCGTCGATCGGGGCGACCCCTATCAGGCGCAGGTCGAGCGCACCGCACGCGCTGTCATTGCCGTCCTCGATGAGCCCGAACTCGACTGGCGGGTCTGCTACCAGAGCCGGGTTGGTCCGCTCGCTTGGATCGGTCCTGAGACCGAGACCGAGATCCGGCGGGCTGGGTCGGCCGGGGTCCCGCTTGTCGTGGCCCCGATTTCGTTTGTGTCCGAGCATTCGGAGACACTCGTCGAGCTCGATTATGATTACCGTGCGGTGGCGCAAGCGAGCGGTGTCCCGGCTTATGTTCGGGTGCCGACGGTCGGTGTCGCGCCGGATTTCATTGCGGCGCTTGCCCTGCTGGTCGAGCGTGCCAGGCCCGCCCAAGCCTCGTGTTCGGCGGTCAGCGGAGGGAGGTGCGTTCGCGCATCACAAAGCGCATGAGCAGCTGGCTCGTCACCGCCTACCCCTGGATCAAATCGGTGCACATCATCGCCGTCATCGCCTGGATGGCGGGTCTCTTGTACCTGCCGCGGCTCTATGTCTATCACGCGATGGCTTCCCCGGGTTCGGCGCAATCAGAGACCTTCAAGCTCATGGAGCGTCGCTTGCAGCGGGCCATCATGCGTCCGGCGATGATCGCGGCCCTGCTGTTTGGTGCGGTGCTGGCCGCCACCCCGGGCGTGGTCGATTGGGGGCGGGGATGGATCTGGGCGAAGCTCGGTTTGGTCGCGTCACTCATTGTCTACGACCAAATGCTCGGCCATTGGCGGCGCGCTTTCGCCGCTGACCGTAACCGGCATCCGACCGGGTTTTTTCGCGCCGTTAACGAATTTCCGACCCTTGCCATGATCGCAATCGTGGTGCTGGTGGTGGTCAAGCCGTTTTGATAGAATCCGTGTAATATGGATGTCAGGGCGATCTTGATATCGGTTTTGACTTGACCATCTACTTTCGTTGAGGGAACGGCGAATCGCATCCGGCTGTTTCCGCTGCTCCTTGCCACCTCTCGCCTGAACTTTCGACCCTGCCGATCGTTAGTGCAGGAATGCGCCTGGACAGGCGAGCCCACGCTCTCACCTCTTCGCGACAATCCATGAATCTCCAGGAACTCAAACGCAAGTCCCCCGCCGAGTTGTTGGCCTTCGCCGAAGAGCTTGAAATCGAAAACGCTTCGTCGCTGCGCAAGCAGGATATGCTGTTTGCGATCCTTAAGCAGCTGGCGGAGAATGAAGTCCCGATTTACGGTGACGGCGTTCTCGAAGTCTTGCCCGACGGCTTTGGCTTCTTGCGCTCTCCGGAAGCCAACTATCTACCCGGCCCCGATGACATTTACGTCAGCCCAAGCCAGGTCCGCCGCTTCGGACTGCGCACCGGCGACACTGTCGAAGGTGAGATTCGCTCGCCCCGCGATGGCGAGCGCTATTTCGCGCTGCTCAAGGTCAGCGCGATCAATTTCGACGAGCCCGATCGCCTGCGGCAGCGGATCAATTTCGACAATCTGACCCCGCTCTACCCCGAAGAGAAACTCCAGCTCGAATTTGATGATCCGACCCGTCGCGACTTGACGACCCGGGTGATCGATCTGATCACCCCGCTCGGCAAGGGTCAGCGCGCATTGATCGTGTCACCGCCGCGCGCCGGCAAGACGGTGATGCTGCAGAACATCGCCCACGCGATCATGGCCAACCATCCCGAGGTCTATTTGATCGTCCTGTTGATCGACGAGCGGCCCGAGGAGGTGACCGATATGGCGCGGTCGGTCCGCGGCGAGGTGATCAGCTCAACCTTCGACGAGCCGGCTCAGCGTCATGTTCAGATTGCCGAGATGGTCATCGAAAAGGCCAAGCGGCTGGTCGAACATAAGCGCGACGTGGTCATCCTTCTCGATTCGATTACCCGGCTCGCCCGCGCCTACAACACCGTCGTACCGTCCTCGGGCAAGGTATTGACCGGCGGTGTCGACGCCAATGCCTTGCAGCGACCCAAGCGGTTTTTTGGCGCGGCGCGCAACATCGAGGAAGGCGGCTCGCTGACGATCATCGCGACCGCGCTGATCGACACCGGTTCGCGCATGGACGAGGTGATTTTCGAAGAGTTCAAGGGCACCGGCAATTCGGAAATCATTCTCGATCGCAAGGTCGCCGACAAGCGAACCTTCCCGTCGATCGACATCACCAAATCCGGCACTCGTAAAGAGGAGCTGTTGGTCGATCGCGGGGTGCTGTCAAAGATGTGGGTATTGCGCCGGGTGCTCACCCCGATGGGCACCGTCGACGGTCTCGAATTCCTGATCAACAAGCTCAAGGAATCGAAGACCAACGCCGAGTTCTTCGACGCCATGAACACCTGAAATTGCCACCCCGTGCAAACGGGAACCGAGGGCAGCGATCGACCGTCGCCGGCGTTGTGCCCTCGGCCTCAGGCGGCCCGGTGGCTTGGTGGGGTCAATCCGCCGCCCCCAGAAACTTCGTCACAGGAAGGGATAGAGGCATTCAAGTCCGGCTAGCGGCCGCTTCCGCCTTCGCGACGGAAACGGCTGCAGCGCACGCAGCGCCGGTCGCAGTGACACCTTTCCGTCAAGCCGGCACGATGACAAACATACCGACGCTGCCGTTGTTGCGGAGCGTTGCGCTAACCTCTCCGTCGGACTGCACCAACGGTTCGTTCAACCAATTGACCGCGTCGATGGGGCTATTGAAGCTTTCAAATATCCAGCGCTGCGGTGGCTGCAGGGGTGCGGTCGGGGGGTAAATTGTGAGCATGCCGACCGTACCGTCATTGCGAGCGGTTGCGCTGACCTCTCCTGCCGACTGCACCAAGGGAGTGTTCAAATAGGTCAACGCCGCCTGGACACTTGCAAAGTTGATGTAATACCAATGCTGGCCGGGTGGCAGCGGCCGCTCAAGGACCGCACGGTGGTCTGCCTTTTTTAGCCCGGCTGCATCATGCTCCGAGACGATCTTACTCATGTGAGCCTTCCTTTGTTGCGCCAACTTTAACCCGCGATGGAGGGAGGCGCACCCATCCAGCGCTGTTAAAGTATTACGACCAAGGCACGTAAGATGTGATACGGCTCACACTTGCGAATAATTGGCGATGCGGTTCTCTGCAGCGCTGGTTTTCTGTCCGTGTTTAGGGAGAACGTTGGGGAATAGCCGCCTGCGCAATTGCCAGCCCGGTTCTGTAAAGCCGGTCGCTGCAGCAACCCGTGGTTTGCCGCACCGAGCGCGTAAGCCGATGACGCGGGAGTGGACCGCGGCAACGCCGAATCCGCGACGAACACGATCAACGGCTGCGCGGTCGTGCTTGTCTCGCTTTTTGAACCCGAAGCAGCCGCAACCCGAGGGCCGCTCCGGCAAGAAAGCTGCCCGATGGATCTGTGGCGGGCCTCGGGCTCCGCCTATACCGTCAGGACGGTCTGTCCAGTGGTTTTACGACCCTCAAGGTCACGATGCGCTTGCATCGCTTCGCGCAGCGGATAGGTCTGGTTGACCGTGATCTTGACCGCACCGCTCTCGACCACCTGAAACAGCTCGCGCGCTGCTGTCAGCAGATCTTCGCGGCTCGCGGTATAGGTGTTGAGGGTCGGGCGGGTCAGGAATAACGAGCCCTTGCCGGCGAGAATGCCGATATCGACCGGACCGATCGCACCCGAGGATTGGCCGAACGACACCATCAGGCCGAGTGGTGCCAGGCAATCGAGCGACTCGTAAAAGGTGTCCTTGCCAACCGAATCGTAAACCACCGGCAATTTCTTGCCGCCGGTGATGTCGTTGACCCGGGCGACAAAATCCTCGCGGCGATACACGATCGGGTAATCGCAGCCATTCCGTTTGACGAGTGCGGCCTTGTCGTCGTCGCCGACGGTGCCGATTACCGTCGCGCCCAGATGCTTTGCCCATTGGCAAACGATCAGCCCGACCCCGCCGGCGGCGGCGTGGATCAAGATTGTTTCGCCGGATTTGACTGCATGTGTGCGGCGAATGAGATACCACGCCGTCATGCCCTTCAGCATCGTCGCCGCGGCCTGGCTATCGGTAATCCCAGGCGGCACCGGCACCAGCCGGTCGGCCGGCATGACCCGAACTTCGGCATAAGACCCGATCGGGCCACCGGCATAGGCGACGCGGTCGCCGACCTTCAGGTCGCGAACACCGGGTCCGACCTCCTCGACCACCCCCGCGCCCTCGGAACCAAGCCCGCTCGGCAGCGGCAGCGGATAAAGCCCGCTTCTATGGTAGGTG
>JAJPIH010000132.1 GCA_021324875.1 Alphaproteobacteria bacterium | reverse complement strand
GCGTGGTCAGGAACCCGGATTATTGGAAGCCGGATCGGCCCTATCTCGACGCGATCGAATGGACGATCATCCCCAACCGCTCCACCCAGGAGCTCGCCTTTATCGCCGGCAAGTTCGACATGACCTTCCCGTACGAGGTCACGGTGCAGATGATGCGCGACATCCAATCGCAAGCGCCCAGTGCCATCTGTGAACTGACCCCGACGCCGGTCGCCATCAACATGCTGCTCAACCGCGACGCGCCGCCGTTCAACGAGCCGGACATCCGTCGCGCCCTGCAGCTGACGATCGACCGCAACAGCTTTGTGAAAATCATGGTCGAAGGGCAGGGGGATATCGGCGGGGCAATGCAGCCGCCGCCCGCCGGGTTGTGGGGATTGCCGCCTGAGATCATGAAAACCCTGCCCGGCTACGGCCCCGATGTCGCGGCCAACCGCGAACCGGCGCGCAAACTGATGGAACAACATGGCTATGGCCCCGACCATCGGCTGCCGGTCAAGGTCGCGACCCGCAATATCGCGCAGTATCGCGACCCGGCAGTGATCCTGATCGACCAAATGAAACAGATCTATATCGATGGCGAACTTGATGCGGTCGAAACGGCCAACTGGTTTCCAAAAATTGCCCGCAAGGACTATATGCTCGGCGCCAATCTGACCGGCAGCGGAGTCGACGATCCCGATGCCTATTTCTTTGAGCATTACGCGTGCGGTTCAGAGCGGAATTATACCAATTACTGCAATCGTGAACTGGAAAAGCTGTTCGTGCAGCAATCCGAGCAGCCCGATCCGAACCAGCGCCGGACCCTCGTCTGGGACATCGACCGCCGCCTGCAAGAAGATGCCGCGCGTCCGATGATCTTCAATTACCGGCTCGCGACCTGCCATTATCCGCGGCTGCACGGGGTCACGATCATGGTCAACAGCCTGTTCAACGGCTGGCGGTTCGAGGACGCTTGGCTCGAACATTGACGATTTTCGTCTGCGTGTGACGGCCGCGCCGGCAGCCGCAGGAATGGGGTCGCCGGCGGCGTGGCTGCCGGAATTTTCGGCGCGCTGATGCGCGGCGCGCCGATGGGGCGGTGCGCTGCGAGAAACGGAGAAACGCCAATGATCGGTTGGTTGGGTGAACTGAACGCAAAAGAACGCCGCACGATGGCCGGTTGCTTTGGCGGCTGGGCGCTCGATGCGTTCGATGTGCAGATGTACAGTTTCGTGATCCCGACCGTGATTGCGCTATGGTCGCTGTCGAAAGGCGAGGCCGGCCTGATCGGCACCGTCACGTTGCTGATCTCGTCTTTGGGCGGCTGGTTTTCCGGAACCCTGGCCGATCGCTTTGGCCGCGTGCGCATGTTGCAGATCACGATCTTGTGGTACTCGCTGTTCACGTTTTTGTGCGCCTTTGCCCAGAATTTCGAGCAGCTTTTCATCTTGCGCGCATTGCATGGCTTTGGTTTTGGCGGCGAATGGGCGGCGGGTGCGGTGCTGATGGGCGAGGTTGTCCGCGACAAGTATCGCGGCCGGGCGGTCGGGTTGGTGCAGACCGGTTGGGCGGTCGGCTGGGGCATTTCGGCGCTGGTCTATACCGGGCTCTACGGGTTTCTGCCCGAGGCCGTGGCGTGGCGGGTGTTGTTTGCGATCGGCCTGCTGCCGGCGCTGTTTGTGGTGTGGATCCGCCGCCATATCGACGAATCCGACGCCTTCAAACAGGGCCGGCGCCTGCGTCCGGCGGTCGGCCCCGGGCAATTGTTCGCGGCCTTTCGCCGGCCCCATCTGTGGACCACGGTCAAGGTCACGCTGATGGTGACCGGGGCCCAGGGCGGCGGCTATGCGCTCGGGATCTGGATGCCGACCTATCTGCGGACGGTGCGCCATCTCTCGGCGACCGGAGCGGGCGGATTTCTGCTGGTCCAGATCCTCGGCGCGCTCGCCGGGTTTTTGCTCGGCACCTATCTGTCCGACCTGATCGGGCGCAAATGGACCTTTTTGTGGTCGGCGATCGGCTCGCTGGTGTTCGTTCCGATCTTCCTGCTGGTGCCGATGAACAACACGATGCTGTTCTGGCTCGGCATCCCGATGAATGTCCTGCTGTTGATGAAATTCCCGCCGATGGGACCGTTCATGACCGAATTGTTTCCGACCGCCATCCGTGGCACGGCGCAGGGCTTTTGCTACAATGGGGCGAGGGCGCTGGGCTCGTTCCTGCCGACGGCGGTGGGTTTCCTGAGCCAGGATTTCTCGCTCGCCATCTCGATCGCGGTGCTCAGCGCGATCGCCTTCGGGTTGTTGATCGTCATGCTGCTGTTGTTGCCGGAAACGCGCGGGCGCACCCTTTCGAGCCTCGATGCCGAACCCACGGTGGTCGCGGCAGCATCGTTGGAACGGCGTGCGAGCGCCGGCTGACCGTGGCGGGGCGGCCGATGCGGTGGCGACGAGCGGGCGTGATTTCGATTTTGGCGCTGGCCGTGGCGCTGCCGGTCACGCCGGCCCGGACGCAGCCGGTTCCGGGCGGCCGGGGTTGGCTGGCCGCGCCGGGATCGGAGCATGGCGCCGCCGCGCCGCAAATGAGCGCTCTCGACGTGGCTCTGGTGCGCTGCTTGCGCAAGGCGATCGCCACCGGACAGTTTTTTCTTGGTGACGTCAATTATGTGCTGGCCCAATGTGCGCAGCCGCTGTCGGCCTGGGTTGCCGATTGCGAGCGGCGCGAGGGCAAGGGGGCGGCAATCTGTCTGTTGGGCCCGCAACAAGCGGCCGGCGCTGCGCTCAACGACGCCTGGGCGCACCGCAACGACCTCAAAGCCTGGCTCGCATCGCTGCCGCCTTTGCCGCGCGACTGAGGCCGGAGAGGCAGCAGAGGAATGCCGGTCTCGCCCGACTCTGCTGTCGGCGATTTTGCCCCTCAACCTGAGCCGCCGGATCGCCCACACGCCGCGGCCGGCAAGGAGGAGACTTGGCGATGACCCTTCCGCTGTTGCCGACCACCGTGGTGGGCAGCTATCCGCAGCCCGATTGGCTGATCGACCGCGACCGCTTGACCCATCTGCCGCCGGTGCGCATCCGGGCGCGGGAATTGTGGCGCGTGCCCGAGCCCTGGCTCGAACAAGCGCAGGACGACGCCACCCGCGTGGCGATCCGCGACATGGAGATCGCCGGGATCGACATCATCACCGACGGCGAAATCCGTCGCGAGAGCTATTCGAACCGCTTTGCAACCGCGCTCGCCGGGGTCGATCTCGACAACCCGGCCACGGTCCGCGGGCGGTCGAGCGGTACCGTCGTGGTGCCGCGGGTCGTCGGCCCGATCCGCCGGCTGCGCCCGGTCGAAGTCCGCGATGTTGCCTTTCTGCGCCGGCATACAGACCGCACCATCAAAATAACCCTGCCCGGTCCGTTCACGATGTCGCGCCAGGCCCAGAATGACTATTACCGCGACGAGGAAGAATTCGTCATGGATTACGCCGCCGCGGTCAATGCCGAGGTTCATGACCTCAAACAGGCCGGGGCCGATGTCATCCAGCTCGACGAACCGTGGCTGCAGGCGCGGCCCGAAGAGGCGCGGCGCCTGGGTTTGGCGGCGATCGACCGCGCGCTCGACGGGATTGCCGGCCCGACCGCGCTGCATCTTTGCTTTGGCTATGCCTATGTCGCGCGCGACAAGCCCAACCGTTACGCCTTCCTGTCGGAGCTGGCGCAAAGCCGGGTCGACCAGATCTCGATCGAGGCGGCGCAGCCGCGCCTCGACCTCGCCGATCTCGATCATCTGGGCGACAAGACCGTGATCTTTGGCGTTATCGATATGGGCGACCCGGAACCGGAAACGCCGGCGATCGTGGCCGACCGGCTGCGCGCGGCGCTGCGCCATGTCCCGGCCGAGCGCCTGATTGCAGCCCCCGATTGCGGCATGAAATATCTGCCGCGCGCCACCGCTTTTGCCAAGCTCGAGGCGCTTGCTGCGGGGGCGGCGATCGTGCGCCGCGAGCTTACCGGCGCCTAGCCCAAACCCTACCCGGGCGACGGCTGTGCTCGGCGCCCGCCCGCGGCGCGTCCCCAGGCCGCCGCGCAGGTTTAAGCTCGCTCTACGCGATTTCTCTTAAAACCGGCGGCCGGGCGGCATGATCGCCAACCCGGCGGCTTTTCCCCGACCCGGCGCGTGTCTGAGGTTTCGCGGCCCGCGCTACCGGGGTGCGATAGCTAGCCCTTGACGCCGCCCATCGTCAGGCCCGAGGTCATGCGGCCGCGGAACAGGTAATAGATGACGACCGGCGGGACAGCGTAGATGATCGCGGTCGCCATCATGTAGTTCCTTGGCGACTCGTCGCTGTTGAGAAACTGGGCGAGCGCCACCGGCACCGTCATGCTGCGTTTGTTGGACAGCAGCAGGAACTGGTACAGATATTCGTTCCACGCCAGCAGCAG
>JAJPIH010000163.1 GCA_021324875.1 Alphaproteobacteria bacterium | reverse complement strand
GTTGAGCCGCCCCCGGCGGATCGGCTAAACCGAGCCCGGAGCCTGCGGAATGGAGGAAACATGGGTTACGAGCACATCCTGGTCGACCGCGAAGACGGGGTTGGCATTGTCACCCTGAACCGGCACGACAAGCTCAATGCCATGAACCGCAAGCTCAGCAGCGAGCTGCGCGATGCGGTCAAGGCGCTCGATGCCGACGACCAGATCGGCTGCATCGTGATCACCGGCGCCGGCGAGCGGGCGTTTTCCGCGGGCGGCGACATCCACGAGCAACGCGAGGATGACCGCCGCTTCTCGCAGGAGGAGTTGGCGGCGCGTCGCGGCCGCGGCAGTTACGAGATCGCGGCATGCGCCAAGCCGACGATCGGCATGATCAACGGTCTTGCCTATGGCGGCGCGGCGGTGCTGGCCTCGTCATTGGACATGCGGGTCGGGTGCGAGGACAGCCGCTTCCGCTTTCTCGCCGCCGCCTATGGCCGCATCAACAGCACCTGGACGCTGCCCAACCAGGTCGGCTGGCCGATCGCCAAGGAATTGCTGTTTACCGCACGCGTCGTCGAAGCCGAAGAAGCCCATCGCATCGGCCTGTTGAACCATCTCGTGCCGCGCGCCCGGCTGCGCGACAAGACGATGGAGCTGGCGCGCATGATCGCCGGCAACAACCGGGCGGCGGTGATGGGGATCAAATCACTGCTCCTGAAGCAGATGGCGCAAAACCTCGAGCAGCAATATGAGGAGGAACGCCACTTCACGACCCATGTCGTGCGCGGGGCGCGGGCCGAGGAGGCGTTTCCCGAATTTATCGCCCGCCACGGCCGTCCGCTCGACTGAGCGCACCGGATCAGCCGGTCGAGCCACGGGCATGCGCGGCTGTGAGGCCGCGAGCCGCGGCGGGCCACGTGATCAACCGGTGCCGAGTTGCCGCCAACGCTCAAGGCTCGCGGGGGGCCAGACCTCGGTGATCCGGTAGAAGGTTTCGAAGGCGCGCGCGCCCGGCGGCAATTGCAGCCACGGCAGCTTGCTGCGGGTAAAAATATGGACGTCGGGTGTCACTGCCGTCGGGTCATCGAGCGTGCCGCCGCACAACAATACCGTGTCGCCGGGGGCGGCGTGATATTTGTTCCACAGATGCGTGCCGCATTTGCCGCAGGCGAAGACATCGTGGGGCTTGCCGCTGCCGCCGGGCGGCACTGCAAAGACGACCGGCTCGGAACCGGCCGCTTCGACAAACTGGCGCTCGATCCACAAATTGAGGGCAAAAGCGCTGCCGCTGAGCCGCTGGCAGTCGCGGCAATGGCAGGCATGGACAATCATCGGCGCCGCGGTCAGCCGATAGCGGATGGCGCCGCAAGCGCAGCCCCCTTCGAGTGCCATCATTTCCTCCCCGAGATAGCACGCGCTATATTCCGCCGGCCACGGTTGATAGCGGCGAGGATCAACCTTTCGTCCTCTCCCTTATAGCGCCTCCGGCCCGGTGCGTCTCCGCGAATCGGACAGCGGCCAGGCAAAGCTGAGCTCGTGACCGTCGGGATCGGTGATGTGAAAGAAGCGCTCGCCCCATTCGGCGTCGCGCGGCTCGGTGCTCGGGCGATATCCGGCGGCGACCAGTCTGCGATGCAGCCCATCGACGTCGGGATCGTAAAAGATCACCCGCCCCCACCACGACCAGCGCCGCTCCGGGGGCTGCGCAATCAGGTTCAGATACCCCGAGCCGATACGAAAGCTGGTAAACGTCGCCCCCTCGCCGCCATAGAGCATCTCAAGGCCGAGCGCGCAGTAAAAGGCGACGGCACGGCGCATGTCATGGGTGGCGAGGGTGACGGCGCTGATCGCGGTGACCATGACGAAATGTGAGCAGCCGGCGCCCTCGGTCTCCGGCCGCTCAGCCCTGCACCGAGCCGACAGCGATGCTGCGGCTGACCACCTCGCGCGCAACCTGACGCAGCAATTTCTGATCCGCTTCCGGGGTCGCCGCGGGCGCGACGCCGGTCACGATGCGGTCGTGGCTGTAGGTCGGGAAGACGCCGTTTTCCTTGAGGATCGGGTAGTCCAGCGGCTCGCCGTTCTTCACCGCGCGGATGCCGCGGCGGATCATGTTGCGCATCATTATCACGCCACGGTCGGTCGCCGCCAGATGTTCAAGGCCGTGCCTGGCGATCCCGCCATGGATGCTGACCTGGGCATCGTAGTCGCCGGGCACACGCTGGCGCTCTTCATAAGAGCGGCTCGCGTCCTGACCGAACCCAGCGCCGCGCCGAGACTCCTTGCCTTCGGGCGCCCGGTAATAGCCGATCTGCATCGTGTGGGTGTCGTCGAGCGGCACGGCCCAGGTCGTGGCCATCGGCCGGTTGACCGAATTGCGCTGCGCCATTGGATCGGCGTTGGGCGGAAACTGGTGGATGTTGGGCAGAATGAAATCCGCGACCCGTACCCACACCCGGTCGTTTTGCCGGCGGGTGTCGATATAGACCATGCCGATTGGGGTCTCCAGCCAATCCCATTCGGGCTTTTGTTTGAAGTCCTCGGTGAAGCCTTCGCTGCCGGGCAAGGTATGCAAGAACTGCAGATGCGCGGGGTCCATGCTGTTTTCTTTGACCTGCAGCCAATTGCATTCCCAGACCGTGGGGGCGCGTGCGACCTGGCGGTAGCCCGGCAGGTCGTAGGTGTCGAAAATCGGGAAGGGCGGTTGTTGCTCTTGCGGCCCCATATAGGCGAAGACCAGACCTTGATGCTCGCGCACCGGATAGGCGCCGTGGAAGAGCCGGTCCTTGAGCGTGCTGTCGGCGGGTTCGCCCGG
>JAJPIH010000440.1 GCA_021324875.1 Alphaproteobacteria bacterium | reverse complement strand
AGCGCGGCTATGGCCGCACCACCGGCTGGAGTGCGGAATATGACGGCGACCTCCATCCGTTCAGCATCTTGAACGCGGTGCGCGACGCGCTGGCCTTGGTCTATGCCCTTGGCCGCAAGCGCGTGGCGGCGGTGGTCGGCCATGATTTCGGCGCCTCGGTCGCAGCCTGGTGTGCGCTGGTCCGGCCCGACGTGTTCGGCTCGGTGGCGTTGATGAGCGCCCCGTTTGCCGGGCCGCCGACACTGCCCTTTGCCACCGCCGACCATCCCGCGAGCCAAACCGCCGCCGCCGCGCCCGACATCCACCAGGCCTTGGCCCGGCTCGAACGTCCGCGCAAGCATTACCAATGGTACTATTCGACGCGCCCGGCCAATGACGACATGTGGCATTGCCCGCAAGGCGTGCACGCTTTTCTGCGCGGCTATTTCCATTACAAGAGTGCCGATTGGCCCGGCAACCGGCCGCACCCGCTCAGCGCGTGGAGCGCCGAGGAACTGGCCAAAATGCCGACCTATTACATCATGGATCGCGACCGCAACATGGCCGAGACCGTGGTCCCGGTGATGCCGTCGGCGGCCGAAATCGCCAATTGCCGCTGGCTGCCCGACCACGAACTCGCGGTCTACGCCGCGGAATACGAACGAAACGGCTTCCAGGGCGGGCTCAATTGGTACCGCAGCCGCACTTCGGGGCTCGCCGATGCCGAATTGCGGCTCTTTGCCGGACGCAGGATCGACGTGCCGTCGATGTTCGTCGCCGGCCGGAGCGATTGGGGCACCTATCAGCGGCCGGGCAATTTCGAAGCCATGCAGGAACGCGCCTGCACCCGGATGGTCGGCTGCCACCTGGTCGACGGCGCCGGGCATTGGGTGCAGCAGGAGCAGCCCTCCGTGGTCGGGGAATTGCTGCTCGATTTCCTGAGGCGGCAGGGTTAGCGCCCGCGGCGTGCTCAGGCCGCGGCCGCAGCCTGCTCCGGACCGATCCCAAAGCGCGCCATGTAGCGGGCAAAGCGCTGGTGCTCGCGGGCGGGGTCAAGCCCGTAATCCTCCAGCCGCGCCCGCCGACGGCCGTAGCCGCCATTGGGGTTGGCGGCCACCCGGCGCTCGACGCGGAGGACGAGTTCGGGGTCGGGGGTGCGACCGAAATGACGGTAGAGGGTCACAATCGTCCCGGCCGGATCGGCGACCAGATCGGCGTAGCGGACATGAAAGATCGGCGGCCTTACACCGGGCTCGTCGGCGGCGCGGATCATCAGCTCGGTTGCGGCCAGCCAGCGTTCGCTGTCGGCGCGTCCGACTTCGAAGCGATCGACATGGCGGCTGAATGGCCGCCGCAACACCTCGGTCAGCCGCGCCACCGAGGCCAGCACCGCAACCGGGTCGCGGTGGACAAACACCAGGTTGACGTCGGGATACACCCGGCGCAACGCGCACAGGGCAAAGATATGGTCGGGGCATTTGAGCACCCAGCGCCCGGGCCGACCGCGCTGGTGCTGCAGATGCTGCAGAAAGCGCCGATGAAAGCGGTAGGCGTCGAGATGGCCGGTGCCGTCGAGCCAGCGCCGGTAGCTGGGAACGCGATAGGTCGTGTCAAAGCGCAGGCTGGCGAAGACATGCGCGGTGATCTCCGAGCATTCCTGCGGCGAGGTCGCCTCGATCGGGTGCAATTGCCGGAATTGCGGCGCCAGCAACTCGAACATCCGCAGCTGGCGGCCGACCCGACGCTGCCGGCGGCGGGTGTCGTCGGCCGCGCCGGCGGCGGGATAGGGATGGATCGCCTGCCAGACGCGCGGGACAAAATTGCCGCGGTCCTCGGTCAACAAGCCGTGCAGAAACGTCGTGCCCGAGCGCGGCAGGCCGGCGATCACCAGCGGCGCCTCGATCGACTGTTCGAGAATGGCCGGCGCGCGTTTTTCTTCATCGCGCAAGCGCAACAGATTGCCCAGAAACCGCACGCTGTCCCAGCGCAGCGCGGCCGCGCCAAACAGGCTCAGTTCCGCCTCTTCGGCGCAGGCCTGGAGCAGGCGGCGCAACGGCGGCTCGAACCCGTCATCGCCAAAATCGCCGAGCCCGGTTCGCCGCCGCGCCGCGTCGATCAGTTCGCCGGCCTGCGGCGGCCGCCGCCAGCGCTCGAATATGCCCCGCATCAGGCCGCGAACGGCGATCCGGCCGCTGCCGGAGGCGGCGCCGCAGCACCGGGTTGCGCGCCCGCCGCGGCGGCGCATCGCGCAAAGCGCGCAATCATCGCGGTCTTGAACAACAATCGCAAAATCAACTGCCCCCTCCGTCATGCCGGGCCATGCGCCGCGGAAATGGGATACGTCCGCCGGGCGCCGTGCCATCCCCTCTCGCGGCCCGGCCGGCCCGCTTTTATCCCGTCGCCGCGCCAGCCGCTACAGGCGGCGGTTTTTTTGACCGCCACGGAAGCCGCCCCCAGAGCGCCGACGACGCCCAGCTCAGCACCCACCGCAGCCGCCGAGGGGTGCGGGGTCGAGCCGCCGGCCGGCCAAGCCGCCCAGCCAATCGAGCCCGGCCCGCAACCGCACCACCTCGCCGACCACGACCACCGCCGGCGTCTCGGCCGCGGCCGCCAACCCGGCCAGCTGTTCGAGGGTTGTCACCAATACCTGTTGCCCGGGCGTGCTGGCCTTGCTGACGATGGCCGCCGGTTCGTCACGCCGGCGGCCGCCGGCGATCAGCCGCTCGACGATTTGCGGCAGGTGTTTCAATGCCATATACAGCACCACCACCGGCGACCCGCGGGCGATCGCCGGCCAATCCACGCCGTCCGGCACCGCGCCGGCGCTGCTGTGACCGGTGACAAAGGTGACCGCGGAATTGGTGCCGCGATAAGTGACCGGGATGCCGGCATAAGCCAGCCCGCCGATCCCGGCGGTGATCCCGGGAACGATGCGAAACGGGATCCCGGCCGCGACCAGCGCCAACGCCTCTTCCGCGCCGCGCCCGAACACGCACGGATCGCCGCCTTTGAGCCGCAGCACGCGGTGGCCGGCGCGGGCCTGGCGGATGATCAGGGCGGTGATGTCGGGCTGGCGCGGCGACGGCCGGCCGCCGCGCTTGCCGGCATAGTCGAGCGTGGCGCCGGGGCGCGCCAGCCGCAAAATCCGCGAATCGACCAGCGCGTCATAAATCACCGCATCGGCCCGGTCGAGCGCGTGCAACGCCAGAGCCGACAGCAGCCCGGGATCGCCGGGCCCGGCGCCGACCAGCCAGACATGGCCCGGCTCGAACGCCGGCAGGCCAAGACGCGCACTGTCGATCACGTCGGTTTCCTTGCGAGGCGAGAATGTGGTTCGGGCTGAACGTAGTCGAACCTGTCGGTTTTGCTAAGATCGGGCGATGCCGAGCGAGGACTTTTGCGGCTGGCTTCGTGGCTTTACGACCGGGGCATGCGCCGCGGCCGCAGCCCGACCGACCGCAGGGCCTCGGCCGGCCCATGATGCGTGGCACCCGACCTCCCGGTTTACGGTGCCGAGCCCCGGCGATAGCGGCCTCGACGCCAAGACTATGAACGCCCGGCTCGCGATCATCGGCGGATTGTCGATCCCGGGGACGGCCGGGAGGGTTATTCCCTATTCCTGTTCGTCGTGGATCCATTCGATTCATCGGGGCAGCGATGCCACCCGCCGCCGGGAGGGAGCCATGAAAGATAGCCGAGGCGGAATGGTCGGGGTGATCGCGGCCGCCTTTCTCGTCTGCGCGACCGCCGCCCACGCCCAACTCAATCTCAACCCGTTTTCCTCCTATTACGACAATGTCGCACGCGCTGCCGCCAACAATGACGCCGGGGCGGTGCAGGCGTTGGTCGGCGGCGGCAGCGGCAACCCCAACCAGGTCGACGACCAGTCGCGCACCGCGATGCATTATGCCGCGCTCAGCGGCAACCTGCAGATCATGGCGATCCTGATCAAGGCGGGGGCCAAGCTCGACCCGACCGACCCGCTCGGCAACACGCCGCTGCATCTCGCCGCCGAACAGGACCAGGTCGAAGCCGCCAAGCTGTTGCTCGATGTCGGCGCCGCGGTCGATCCGCAAAACAAGGACGGGATGACGCCGCTGATGATCGCCGCCAGCCGTGGCGAACTCGACATCGTGCGCGCCCTGCTCGCCAAAGGGGCCAATCCGAGCAAGACCGATTATACCGGCCGCGACGCGTTGAGCTGGGCCCAGGACGCGCACCGGCCGGCGGTGGTCGAGGCGATCACTCGCGCCGTGGCGGCCAAGGGATCCTGACCCCCGGTCGTCGGCGAGTTAAGCGGGTCTTTACGGTCGGCGGGGAAGATCGGTGACACGTCGGTCATTTGCCGGGACCTGCCATGTCGAGCCGATCACGACCGTTCCCAGCCGTCGCCGCGATGT
>JAJPIH010000113.1 GCA_021324875.1 Alphaproteobacteria bacterium | reverse complement strand
CCTCACGGTGGTAGGCGGGCTGGGCCTGTTCCTGCTCGGCATTCACCACCTCACCGAGGGGCTCAAGGGTCTCGCCGGCGACCAGCTGCGCCGCACATTACAGGCGATGGTCGGTGGCCGGTTGAGCGCGATTGCATCCGGGGCGCTGTTCACCGTCCTCATTCAATCCTCAACCGCGACGACGCTGACCGTGATCGGGTTTGTCAGCGCCGGTTTGGTCACCTTTGTCCAAGCCGTCGGCGTCATCATCGGTGCGACCTTCGGCACCACATCGACGCCGTGGCTGGTGGCGATATACGGGTTCCGTTTGCGGATCTCCGCCTTTGCCATGCCGATGGTCGGCGTCGGCGCCTTTCTCTGGCTGATCGCCAATGGAAAGGCGCGATCGGCCGGGGCGATCCTGGCCGGCTTCGGCCTGCTCTTCATTGGCATCGACTATCTCCAGACCGGGATGGAAGGCGTCTCGTGGAACCTCGATGCCATAGGCGGCAACGGGTTTGGCTGGCAGTGGATACTCGCCGGCATCGGGGTGCTGATGTCGATCGTCATGCAGAGCTCGAGCGCCGCGGCGGCGGCCACGCTTGTCGCCCTGAATGCGGGCTCGCTGAGCTTCGAGCAAGCCTGCGCGATGATCGTCGGCCAGAGCATCGGAACCGCGGCGACCAGCGCCGTGATAGCGATTGGCGCCAATCTGGCGGTGCGGCGGGCGGCCCTGGCGCATATCGTTTACAATGTCGTGGTCGGCATCATCGGCATCGTGCTGCTCGGTCCGATCGCAACGGCCGGCCACTGGGTAGGTGCGCAATTTGATGATGCGAACGGGGTCCTGGCGCTGGCCGGGTTCAGCAGTATTTTCAAGCTGGTCGGGATCCTGGCGTTCTACCCGTGGCTCGGCGGTTTCGCGCGCCTGATCGAGCGCATCTCGGGGCGGGGAGGTGACCCCGCTGTCGGCCACCTCGACCCGACACTTGCCGAGGCCGGCGGATCGGTCGCGCTGGAGGCCGCCTGGCGGGCGATCCTCGAGCTTGCCCATCCCGCGATCGAGGCCGTTCGCGGCTCTCTTGCCGGCGAGGCTGTCGGTTACACGCCGCCTCCCGACGCGGTCCGACAGATCGAGCTCTTCCTGGAATCGCTGTCGCTCGAAACCCTCGACCTTGCCAATTTCGAGCCGCGTCTCGTCCGGTTGTGCCACGCGCTCGACCATCTGAACCAGCTGCACGACGATCTCGCCCGGCTGCCGCCCGACCGCCGCGATTGGCAGCCGCCGCCCGACTTTGCACAGGGTGCGGCGGCGCTCGGTGCGTGGCTTGAGACGACAAAAAATATCGAGGCGGCGCCCGGACCGTCGGTGTTTGACGCGATGGCGGCCGCCTCTGGCCGGCTGACCGACGAGCGCCAAACCGGCCGCGACCGGATATTGCAAGACGTCGCGCTGCAGCGAACTCCGGCGGAGACCGCGCGCAACGGCCTGGAAATGCTCGGCTGGGCGGAGCAGGCATTTTACCACGCGTGGCGGCTTGCCGTGTCGCTGAGAACCGCCTCCGGCAGCCGGCCGGCCACCGCATAGGAAAACGCCAATGAAGCGCAAGGAGTACGAGAAGGCGCTGCGCAAGCTGAAGGTGGAGCTGTGCGCTTTGCAGGATTGGGTCAAGCGCGAGGGGCTGCGCGTGGTGGTGGTGTTCGAAGGCCGTGACGCCGCCGGCAAAGGCGGCACCATCAAGGCCATCACCGAGCGGGTCAGTCCGCGCGTGTTTCGCGTCGTCGCATTGCCGGCGCCGTCGGATCGGGAGAAGGGGCAACTCTATCTGCAACGCTACGTCGCCAATTTGCCGACCGCGGGCGAGATCGTGATTTTCGACCGCAGCTGGTACAACCGCGCCGGTGTGGAGCGGGTCATGGGCTTCTGCACCGAGGAGCAGTACCAACGTTTTCTCAAGGTCTGTCCCGAATTCGAGCTGTTCATTGTCGATGGCGGCATTCAGCTGATCAAATACTGGCTCGAAGTCGGCGAAGAAGAACAAAAACGCCGTTTTATTGCGCGCATCGAGGACCCGCTGCGGCAATGGAAGCTCAGCCCCACCGATCTGTGCTCACGCAGCAAATGGTTCGAGTATTCGCGGGCGCGTGATGCAATGTTCGCCGCAACCAATACAGAATTCGCACCCTGGTATGTGGTGCGTTCCGATGACAAAAGACGGGCGCGGCTGAATTGCATTCATCATTTGCTGAGCCTCATTCCCTACAAAAAAGTGCCGCAGAACCAGGCAAAGCTGCCCGATCGCCTGATGGACGAGGCTTACGACGATCTCGCCTCGCTCAACGGTGTCGCGTCTGTCGCCGAGCGCTGGTGAGATCGGCAAACAATAGGGCAAGGGAGGACGCAATATGTCTGAGGCAGTCCGCGGCGCTTCAGCCGCCGAAGCCGTTCCCTGGCATGCGGTGCCGGCGGATCAGGTGGTCGACCGGCTGCAGACCGATCCGACGGCGGGACTGGATGGCGCAGAGGCGGCCCGGCGTCTTTCCCAATATGGCCCCAACCGTCTGCCGGAGGGGAAGCAGCGGGGCGCGCTGATGCGGTTTGTCGCCCAGCTCAACAATGTGCTGGTTTATGTCCTGCTCGGCGCCGGCTTTGTAAAAATGATGGTCGGTCTGTGGCTCGACGCCGCCGTCATTCTCGGGGTCGTCATCATCAACGACGTGCTCGGGTTTGTTCAGGAGGGCAAGGCCGAAAAGGCGCTGGTTTCAATCCGCAACATGCTTTCCGCCGAGGCCCGGACCGTTCGCGGCCGTCAGACGCGACTGATCGCGGCCGAGGAGCTGGTGCCCGGTGATGTCGTGCTGCTGGAGTCGGGGGACCGCATCCCCGCCGATCTGCGGCTGGTCGAGGTCAAGAACCTGCGCACCGAAGAGGCGGCGCTGACCGGCGAATCGGTGCCGGTCGACAAGACCGTCGCCGCCACCGCGGCAAAGGCGACCATCGGCGACCGCGAAGGCATGGCTTTCTCCGGCACCCTGGTCGCCTCCGGGCGCGGAACGGGGGTGGTCGTCGCCACCGGCAGCCACACCGAACTCGGCCGCATCAACCAGCTGATGGCGGCGGTCAGCGCCCTCGACACCCCGCTGCTGCGCCAGATCAAGCAATTCGGATACGCGATTACGGCGGTGATCGCGGTGGTCGCGGTCATTGTTTTCGCCTATGGCCGCTGGATTCGCGGCATGGATTTCATCCCGATCTTCCAGGCCGTGGTCAGTATCGCCGTCTCGGTGATTCCGGAGGGGTTGCCGGCGCTGATCACCGTCACCCTGGCGATCGGAGTGCAGCGCATGGCCCAGCGCAACGCGATCATCCGTCGCCTGCCGGCGGTCGAGACCCTGGGTTCGGTGTCACGGATCTGCTCCGACAAGACCGGTACCCTGACCTTGATGGAAATGATGGTCGTGTCGGCGGTCACGGCCGATGCCGCCTATCGGATCACCGGCCAGGGCTAT
>JAJPIH010000002.1 GCA_021324875.1 Alphaproteobacteria bacterium | reverse complement strand
GAAGCGGGAAATTCCCGGCCGCGGTTGCCAGCTCGACCTGCACGGCGTGCAGCTCAATGTGACGACGATCATCGCCGACCAGAACCATGAGCAGCATGTCGGCATCGAGCACATCGCGATCGAGACCGACGATTACGCCGGTGCGCTCGCGAATTTCAAAAAGAACGGCGCCCAGATCCTCGAAGAGCGTTTCAACAACGGCCGCCATGTGTGCTGGGTCGCGGCCCCCGACGGCACCCAGATGGAGCTGATCGAAAAGGTCTGAAAGCAAGCGCGGTTGGTGACAGCTATACCCCCGCCCGGGGGTATAGCGCTGTTATGGGCGGCGCTATAAATATCAGGTCGACCGGACCCGCTGCGCGCCACCCGACAGCGGCGACACCAAAACCGGAGGGGAGAGGCGGAAAGCGCCAAGCCAAATGGCTGACGCCGTTTAGCGGTGGGGCGGTGGTCAGTGGGTGACCGACCTCAAGCGCATGCTATTTCGCCGAAAGCGGCTTAACCCTTGAACGGCCCTCCGTTACGGCGCGACGGGGGCACCCGTGTCGGCGCTATGCGGGCATTCTTGGCACTCGCTGTTCAACGTATACTTCGTCGTTTCCCCCTCCGGGGTCCGGACAGAATCGTTCCTTTTCGCGTCGCCACGGTTCGTACACATACCGGTACTGGCGTCGCCAGCGGCGACCATATACGTCTGTGTAAAAAACATCCCCGTGAACATAGAGGCTTGATACCCTGGCATGGGCGGCTTGGAATGGCAACAACTCCAAAACGTTAATTGTTGCTACAAATTTTTGCCCCTTATCTAATACCTCACTATTTGAGGGTGTGATCCGGGGAGCATGTATTGGAAGAGTGAAACCCGGAGGTAATATGAAACCAAAAGGAAGAGCTTCCCAATTTACGGTCACTCCTACCTCATATGCTGGTGTCTCACCAAAATTTTTAACCTCTACGAGGACTTTATCCGGGTAGAAATACCCAGTCGGCGGCGGATGAGGTGCTTTCCAATTGAGGTGCGAAAGATGAGGCAAGTCAAAACGGATCCTTTGAATTCCAACATAGGCCCGAAGCTGACGGCGTTCGGCGGCCGCCATTGTCTCGATAGTCTGCCGAGCTTCGCGGGATTGCCGTCTGCCACTGAGCCAAGTCACAATCCATAACCCGATCGTGGAGAAAGCGAGCACGAAGGTGAAAAAGGTTATTGGATCCCGGACAGTATGTTCATACGTCGCTACAAGCCATTGTCCCGTAGCTATGGCAATGCTTTCGAAGCTATCCGGCATGGCTAGTGTAGCGTCAGTAGATATGCCGCCCACCATGATGCGGCGGCGGTGTAGCTCCGGCAACGGGGAGTCGTGAAGGCTCGTCGTGCGAATTCGCAGGCAACCCCGACCGCGAGCAGAGGAACGTGAATTAACCGCACCATACTGGGCGTCGTCTGCGGCAGAGTAAAGAGAGGAGCGTAGGCCACAACAGGCATTCGCAGGAAAATCCGGGAGTTTGCCTAATCAGCCGCACTGGAAATCCAAGTGGCGGACGAACTGCGGCGCCCAGCAGGACAGTGTCAGTCCGTGAGCCGGCAGATCGCGGCGCCGATCAGATTGTTACTGCGCGCGAGCTCATCAAGGCTTAGGCCCAGTGCGCGGCGGGGTGGCCGCTTTTTGCGGTGATGGGATGGGGAAGGGGCGGCTGACAAGGCGCTTCCCGCCCTGGGCCCCCGCCTCCGCGGGGGCGACGAAGGAGAAAATCGGCAACCGTCTGATTGGCGGCCGTCCGGGCATGGCGGAGCCTGATACTCGCCATCACCGGCGGATAAGGCATTCTCCCTCCCCCCCGGGGGTGGAGGGGGCCGGGGGGTGAGGCGGGAGAAACGCCGGCGCCTGCCATTTCGGCCGCGCGACGCCGTCGCGACGGGCCCCGCTCTTTTCCGGATCGGGCGGAGCGGGAAAAGCGATCGCGTTTCCGCCCGTTATTGATTGCCGGTCCTAGCCCGGCATCCGCGGAAATTGCTTGCGCTCGCCGCCGGCATGGACCCAGGGCTGGGCGCTGCTGCAAAACACCTCGACCGCCGGCGTAAATTGCGCCGGATCGTCAAATCCGCCGGCCAGGATCAGGGTAAGGCCCGGCAGGGCTTCGGCCTCGGCAACAATCCCCGACCCGCAATTCGGGCAGAACCGCCGGTACACGGCTTTGCCGGAATCGCCCTTATCCTCGTAGGTCTTCAGCTCGCCTTGAACATTGACGGCGGCGCTCGGGAACGCCACCACCGCCTCGAAAGCCGAGCCCGTGTAACGCTGGCAATTGCGGCAATGGCAGATGGCGCTCAGCGCCGGCTCGCCCGACAGCGTGTAGCGCACCCGCCCGCACAAACATCCCCCGGTTATTTGAGCCATCAGAGCCTCCCAGCAGCCAATCGGTCCCGTCGCGACATTTGCCTGCCTCCCTCCCGTTCCGCTCCGCAACCGGGCAAAGGAGGCATTCAAGGGCGGTTTGTGAATTTCTTGCGGCCCCGGGGTCCCGCTCGCCCGATGTCTGGGCGACGCTGAACCGGAGATCGGTTTTTGTTCCTGCCCTTACGACTTTTATCGTGCTCACAGCCGCCGCTCCGGGTCAAGACAGCGACCGCCGGCGGCAGGGCTCGACCGGACCCGTCGCCGGAATTGTCGTGCGCTTTGCCGGCATGGCGCGCCGCGGCAAGGATCGGTCGCCACGGGGTGCTGGGCGCGCAGAGCCGGGTGGGCCAGGCGACCACCACCGCATTGCCATAATGGCGGTTTAAGCTCCTGGCGATTGGGCGATGATGCAGCGGCGGATCCGTGCGAAGGCCGATCTCGAAGCGAGGAATACCGCAGCCGGCGTCGTTCGCCGCGAACAACGCGGAGCGGCGATGCGCGCGCCGGCAAGCGCTGCGGCTTGGGGCTCGGCCGGTTTCGGGCGATTTCCGGGCTGTTCAACCAACGGGGGAGATTTCGCTGTAAATTCGCTGTATTTTACAGCGGGCAAGATTATCGGCTAAACCCATAATTGATTGTTCGGGAGGTTCGGCCGGCGCCCGCCGGCCGCCGGAATAAGCGGAATGGCGGACAGGCTGCGGGCGCTTGTGCAATCAACCGGGTTTGGCGACAATCGGCCCGATTTGCGTCAGGGAGGCATGGCGATGCGCAGGGTCGGACCGCACAGCTTTACCGAGGTTTATTTTGCCGGCTGCAATCCGAGTTTTGTCGAGACCAGCGACGGTTACGTAATGATCGATTCGCCGCAACAGCCGATCGACGCGGTCCGCTGGCGCGAGCGGATG
>JAJPIH010000449.1 GCA_021324875.1 Alphaproteobacteria bacterium | reverse complement strand
TGATCCCATGACGACGCTGAAGGTCGGCATCGCCAGCTATGACGAGATGAAGGTCCGCACCATGGCCGTGGCGCGCGGCGAGCGTCGCGTTTCGGCCGACGAGCCGAAGGTCTGGTTCACCTCGACCGAGTCCTTCGCCAAGGTCCTGTCGGCCGGCAATCGCGAGCTGCTGCGTGTCATCGCCGAGAAGGCGCCCGGCTCGCTCGACGAGCTGGCGCGGATCACCGGCAAGGCCAAGTCCAACCTGTCGCGCACACTGCGGACCATGGAAGGCTACGGCCTGGTCCGCCTCGAACGTGGCGAGCGCGGCCGCATCACGCCCAAGGTGATGCACGATCGCGTCGAGTTGGACCTGCCGCTCACGCTCTCGCGCAAGGCAAGCTGAACGTTCGCAGTTCTGTTCCGAAATGGCGTCCCCAAGGGGATTCGAACCCCTGTTTTCGCCGTGAAAGGGCGATGTCCTGGGCCTCTAGACGATGGGGACCCGCGCCGCGCCGATGCCGGAGGCAAGCATCTAAGGCTCTGCGCTTTGGAAATCAACACTGCTGAGCAGAGCCGGCGCCCGAGCATGTGGTTGCGCTTGATCCCTCGATCCGCGACCGGGGGTGACCTATCTACAAGCCACCTCTGAATAGGACGGCGGGATCGGGATCATGGCAGACGGCGACGCTTGTCGGGCGACGTGGCCACCCCCGGTGCCGCTATCGCCATGCGGTTGTGACGCGCCGACCCTCGGGCTCGAGAGATGAGCCGCCCGACCGGACGGTCAGGGTCGGCATCGGCGGCTGGGTATTCCCACCGTGGCGCGGCCTATTTTACCCGCCCGGCCTCGCCCATGCCCGCGAACTCGCCTATGCCAGCCGCGCGGTGACCGCGATCGAGATCAACGGCACCTTCTACGGCAGTCAGAAGCCCGGCAGTTTCCGCCGGTGGCATGACGAAACACCGGCTGATTTTGTGTTCTCCGTCAAGGCGCCGCGCTTTGCGACCCACCGCCGCGAGTTGGCATCTGCCGGTCCGGCAATCGAGCGCTTTCTGGCGAGCGGCGTGCTCGAGTTACAGCACAAGCTTGGTCCGATATTGTGGCAGTTCCCGCCGTTTCTGCGTTTTGCCAGAAGCGACTTCGAGGCGTTTCTGGCCCTGCTGCCAGCGGCAATCGATCAGCGCATCTTGCGGCATGTCGTCGAAGTGCGGGACCCAAGCTTTCTCGATCCGGCTTTTCCCGAGTTGCTGAGCGCTCGCAATATCGCTGTCGCGCTGGTCGACGACGACAAATACCCGGCGATTGACGCGGTCACCGCGGATTTTGTCTATGCGCGGTTGCGCCGGTCGGTCGAGCACGAACCGGCCGGCTATGCCGATCCGGCGCTCGACTTCTGGGCCGAGCGGGCCTGGGAATGGATCGGGCGCGGGCTTGATGTATTCGTCTATTTCATCGACGGCGCCAAATTGCGCGCGCCGGCCGCCGCCGCTGCTTTGTTGAAGCGGCTCGCGGCAAAGTCGGCGCCTTGAGCCCGGTGACCTGGTCATGGCGCATTTCGGTTTCACGACGGCGCTTTCCGGGCTCGTCAGCACCGGCCGGCCGAGAACCGCGCTGGTTGCCGCGGCCGCGCGCGGTTGAAAACTGCGCAAGCGCAAGCGGGCGTCCAGAGCCGCTGCCGCTCGGTCGCCCCGATCGGGAGCAAGGTGATGCGGTCGCCGCGTCATTCCCGCGCATGGCGGCAATCGAGGTCTTCCTCCGGCCTGAGAAGCTCATTGTCTTCGTCCCCCGCATTATCGTCGCCCCCGCGTAAGCGGGGGTCCAGAGCCGTTGCCGCTCGGCCTTGGCCGCTCTGGGTTCCCGCTTTCGCGGGAACGACCCGAGCGGAAGCATGTCACGGACCCGAACGCAGGAGATCGGCTTGCGCGGCGCTTGCGCCGGTTGAAAAATTGCCGGGACCAGCAGCTGGGCTTCCGTTTTGCTCGACTGACTTGTCTTCATTACGCTGTCGTCGGATGAATTCGGCCGCGTTTTTGACCGTTGTTAAAAGGTCTAGCTGCGCGTCACTGATTAATGTCACGCCGCCTACGGTATCGCCTACGCGAGAAATATTGGCAAGCATAATTCCCGCAAAGCCAGGAGGGGGTGAGATGACCTCCCCTGACGCGAGTGGCTGGTTAAGTTTATCCTCGGGATTACCCGTGATCACATGCTTGAAGGCGTGCGCCACTCGCTCGATGTGTGAAAATTCACGAGACATCTTTTGGAATTTTTGCCGAATGCCACTGCTCTTCTTTGGGTACGCATAATAATCGATCATGTGAAAGGTAACAACACACGCCTGAAACGCGTAACGGACACAAGTCGGTTGCCGCTCGAAATCGGCGATTGTGGGCTTGACAATCGTTTCATCATAGTCCGGGAAATCCATCATCCTCGCTCCTAACAATGGAAGCGCTTACGAACAGCCGGAAGTGGCGCCGCAGGTCTCGCATTTCAGACAGGTGCCGTTGCGCACCAGGGTGAAATTGCCGCATTCGGCGCAGCTGTCGCCCTCGTAACCCTTGATGCGGGCGGCGCGGATGTGTTCGAGGCGGTGCGCCAGGGCGGCACCGTCATCTCCCGCATAAACCGGGATTGCAGCCGAAAAGCCGCCTTCGTCGATCGCGGCCGCGTCCGCCGCCGCCGGCCTTGCGCCGCCGCCGTTCAGCACCGTGAACCGGTTGCGGACATAACCGTTCGAGGTCACGCGCTGCACCATGGCCGCCACCCGCGAATCGAGTTCGGCATCGAGCGCCGCGGCCGGTGACCGCGCCGCCCGGTCCTCGGCCTGACCTTCCGCCGCGGCGCCGAGGATCGATTGGGCTTCGCCCTTGCCGACCGTGTCGGGCAACAAATCGTGCGGCTCGGCATGGGCCAGGTCGGTGCGGCCCAGATAGGAAATCGCCAATTCGCGAAAGATGTAGTCGATGATCGAGGTCGCCATCTTGATCGTGTCGTTGCCCTCGACCATCCCCGACGGCTCGAAGCGGGTGAAGGTAAAGGCTTCGACAAATTCCTCGAGCGGCACGCCATATTGCAGCCCGATCGAGATCGCGATCGCGAAATTGTTCATCAGCGAACGGAACGCCGAACCTTCCTTGTGCATATCGATAAAGACTTCGGCGAGCTTGCCGTCTTCGTGCTCACCGGTGCGCAGATAGACCTTGTGGCCACCGACAATCGCCTTTTGCGTGTAGCCTTTGCGGCGGTTGGGCAGCCGCCGGCGCTCGCCGCGCTGGATCACGCGCTCCTCGACCCGCTCGACGACGCGTTCGACAATGCGCTCGGCGACGAGCGGGACGCGCAGCGCCGGCGATTTCTCGAACAAACCCGCCGCCTCGTCCTCGGCCTCCTCGTCATCGCCAAACAGGTTGGCCGCCAGGGGCTGCGAGAGCTTGGAGCCGTCGCGGTAAAGGGCGGTCGCTTTGAGCCCCAGCCGCCACGACAGCCAATAAGCGCTTTTGCAATCCTCGACCGTGGCGGCGTTGGGCATGTTGATGGTTTTCGAGATCGCCCCGGAGATAAAGGGCTGCACCGCCGCGATCATGCGAATATGGCTCTCGGTGCTTAGCGCGCGGGTGCCGGTGCGGCCGCAGGGCGAGGCGCAATCGAACACCGGCAGGTGTGCTGGCCGCAGATGCGGCGCCCCTTCGAGGGTCATCGCACCACAGCACCAGGTGTTGGCGGCGTCGATTTCAGCGCGGCTGAAGCCCAGCGCGGCGAGCAGGTCGAACCCCGGATTGTCGAGCAATGCCGCATCGAGGCCGAGCCGCTCGACGCAGAAAGCCTCGCCCAGGGTCCATTTGTTGAACGCAAACTTGATGTCGAAGGCGCTCGCCAAGGCGTTTTCGACCGCACCGAGCGCCGCATCGTCAAAGCCTCTGGCGCGCAGGCTCTGGTGATTGACGGCCGGCGCCCCGTTGAGCGTGCCGTTGCCCAGCGCATAGCGCTCGATCGCGGCGATCTCGGCGGCGCTGTAGCCCAGCGCGGTCAGCGCCTGCGGCACGGCGCGATTGATGATCTTGAAATAGCCGCCGCCGGCGAGCTTCTTGAATTTGACAAGGGCGAAATCGGGCTCGACGCCGGTCGTGTCGCAATCCATGACGAGCCCGATCGTTCCGGTCGGCGCGATCACGGTCGCTTGCGCGTTGCGGTACCCGTGCCGCTCACCGAGCGCCAAGGCGCGATCCCAGGCCTGCCGTGCCGCCGCGACCAGCGGCGCATCCGGGCATAGCGCGGCGTCAAGCGGGGCCGGACGGATCGACAGCCCTTCATAGCCGTCAATCTCGCCATAGGCGGCGCGGCGGTGGTTGCGGATAACGCGCAGCATCGCCTCGCGATTTTCGGCAAAGCCGGGAAACGGGCCGGGCGGCAGCAGCCGCGTCTCGCCCGCCATCTCGGCCGAAGCGGCGTAGCTTTCGCCGGTCATCAGCGCCGTGATCGCGGCGGCAAGGCTGCGCCCCGGGTCGCTGTCATAGGCGAGGCCCATGGCCATCAACAGGCCGCAGAGATTGGCATAGCCAAGGCCCAAGGTGCGAAACGCGTAAGACCGGCGGGCAATCTCGGCCGACGGGAATTGCGCCATCATGACCGAAATTTCGAGCACGATCGTCCACAGCCGCACCGCATGGGCAAAGGCCGCGGCATCGAAAGCGCCCTCGGTCGCCGCCGCCGGCCCGGTCCGGCGAAATGCCATCAGATTGAGACTGGCGAGGTTGCAGGCGGTGTCGTTGAGAAAATTGTACTCCGAGCATGGGTTGGAGGCGTCGATACGGCCGCTGGCGGGACAGGTGTGCCAGTCGTTGATGGTCGTGTCGAACTGCACCCCGGGGTCGGCCGAACCCCAGGCGGCTTGCGCGATGCGGTCCCACAGCGCGCGGGCCGCAACGGTCTTGGCGATCTTGCCGTCGGTGCGCCGGACGAGGTGCCAGGGCCGGTCGGCGGCGACCGCGTCGAGAAAGGCGTTGGTCACCCGCACCGAGTTGTTCGAATTCTGCCCGGAAACGGTCAGATAGGCCTCGCTCTCCCAATCGGTGTCGTAAATGCGGAAGTCGATCTCGGTCGCGCCGGCGCGCGCCATCTGGATCACCCGGGCGATGAAGCCTTCGGCCACCATCGCCTGGCGGGCGGCGCGAATCTCACGCTTCAAGGCCGGGTTGGTCGCCGGGTCGCAAGGATCGCCAACCCCGGGCCCGGCCTCGCGGCAAGCGGCCATGATCCGCTTCAGATGACGTGCGGTCAGCTTGGAGCCGGCGACCAGCGCGGCCACTTTCTGTTCTTCGATGACCTTCCAGTCGATGAACGCCTCGATATCGGGGTGGTCGATATCGACGATGACCATTTTGGCGGCGCGGCGCGTCGTGCCGCCGGATTTGATTGCACCTGCGGCCCGGTCGCCGATGCGCAAAAAGCTCATCAGCCCGGAAGAGCGGCCGCCTCCCGACAGGGTTTCGCCTTCGCCGCGCAATTTCGAAAAATTTGAGCCCGAGCCCGAGCCATATTTGAAGATGCGCGCCTCACGCACCCATAAATCCATGATTCCGCCGGGGTTGACGAGGTCGTCGGCGACGCTTTGGATGAAACAGGCATGCGGCTGCGGGTGCTCGTAGGCGCTGGTCGCCTGGGTCAGCTCGCCGGTGCGGTAGTCGACATACCAATGCCCCTGCGCCGGGCCGTCGATGCCGTAGGCCCAATACAGCCCGGTATTGAACCATTGCGGCGAATTCGGCGCCGCCATCTGGCGCGCCAGCATCAGCCGGATTTCGTCATAAAACGCCGCGGGGTCGGCTTCGCTGTCGAAATAACCGCCTTTCCAGCCCCAATAGGTCCAGGTTCCGGCCATCCGGTCGAACACCTGGCGGGCGCTGGTCTCGCCGCCAAAACGCTGGGCTTCGGGCAGCTCGGCCAGACGCACCGGGTCGGGCCGACGGCGCCACAGCCAGGCCGGCACGCCGGCTTCCGGGATCGGCTCGAGCGCCGCCGCCACCCCGGCCTTGCGCAGATATTTCTGGGCAAGGATGTCGGCGGCGACCTGGCTCCATTCGCCCGGCACCTCCACCCCCTCGGCGTGGAAAACCAGCGAACCGTCAGGGTTGCGGATCTCGCTGGTGGCGATGCGGAACTCGATCGTTTCGTAAGGATCCCGACCGGCAGTGGTAAAGCGCCGCGCGATATGCATATTCTGCCCCTCGAAGACCGGCTCTCTAAGGCATATCTTGGGATACGCCGGAGCCAGGACACTATATTTAGGCCATGCACGAGGCGGCGTGCAAATCCAAATGTGGCCGGAGCGTTTTTGACCACCATATCTGGCGATGGCTGTGGCACCAACGCCACGCCCGCCCCGGCTATTGCCGGGCGATAGAGGGCGGTGCGATAACCCGCCCGGCGCCGCGGCGACACGATCGGCAGGAAATTGGCGAGCGATGACGTTTGGCACGCGTTTGTTGACTTGGTTCTGCGGTGAGCTTGTCGGCACCGACAGTCTCGGCAATCGCTACTATCGCGAGAAGGGGCGGCGCGAGTTCCCGCGCGGGGGCGGCCGCTTCAGCCGCGAAAAGCGCTGGGTGATCTATGCCGGCGAACCCGAGGGCTCCAAGGTGCCGCCGGAATGGCATGCCTGGCTGCACCACACGGTCGACGAGGTGCCGCGCCCCGACGGCCGGCGCCGCTATCCGTGGGAGAAGGAGCATCGGCCGAACCTGACCGGCACCCCCTATGCCTATCGCCCGCCCGGCTCGATCCTGCGCGGCGGCGGCAGCCGGCCGGTCGCCACCGACTACGAGCCGTGGACCCCGGAATGACGGGCGGCGCGCAGAACGGCGCCCGGGGTCAGCCGATCAGCGAGGGAAGCGGCCGATGAGCGGCAATGTCATCGAGACGGTGATGGGCGCGGTCGTGCTCGTCATCGCCGCGCTGTTTCTGTTTTTCGCCTATTCGACCAGCCAGGTCGGGGCGGTGACCGGCTATCCGGTCGTC
>JAJPIH010000277.1 GCA_021324875.1 Alphaproteobacteria bacterium | reverse complement strand
CCGGTCGCGCCCGGTGCGCTTGATCGGCGAGCCGGAAAACAGCCGGCGAAAGCCGGCGTCGTCGAGCCCGGCCAGGGCCGCGAGGCGGGGTGCGGTCAGCGCCTCGCGCGGCGCGAAATCGGCTTCATGCGCCGCCCGCGCGAATTTGTTCCACGGACACACCGCCAGGCAATCGTCGCAGCCGTAAATGCGATTGCCGATCAGCGGGCGCAGCTCGAGCGGAATCATGCCCTTGTGCTCGATCGTCAGATACGAGATGCAGCGCCGCGCATCGAGCCGGTAGGGCGCGGGAAAGGCGTTGGTCGGACAGGCGTCGAGACAGCGCCGGCAGGAGCCGCAATGGTCGTGCTGGGGCGGGTCGGGAGAGAGCTCCAGGCTCAGATAGATCTCGCCGAGAAACAGCCACGATCCGAAATTGCGCGAGACGAGGTTGGTGTGCTTGCCCTGCCAGCCGAGCCCGGCCCGCTGCGCCAGCGGTTTTTCCATGACCGGGGCGGTGTCGACAAACAGTTTCAGCGCCCCCGGCCAGCGTCGCTCGATCCACTGCGCCAGCGCCCTGAGGCGCCTTTTGAGCGTCTCGTGGTAATCCCGGCCGCGGGCATAGACCGAGACGACGCCATGGGCCGGAGCGGTCGGCTGGCCGAGCGGATCGGCGGCGGGCGCATAGTTGACCCCGAGCACAACGACGGTTCGCGCCTCGGGCCACAAGATCTGCGGGTCGCCGCGACGCTCGGCGGAGGCGGCAAGCCAGCCCATATCGCCGTGATAGCCGCGGGCGATAAATTCCTGGAGATCGGCGCGCGCCGCGGCGCCGAGTTGCGCCGGCGCGAAGCCGACCGCGTCGAAGCCCTGCGCCAAAGCCTGCGCGCGGATCGCCTCGCGGACCGCGTGGTCGGCGCTGGGGCGGGGATCTTGGGCCTGCCACCGGGGCGACGCTTCGTCGGCGCCACCCCCTATCGTCCGGCCTTTCACGCCGGCCGCGGATGGCTGCGCCCGCGGCGCCATCGGCTTCCCGGACAAAGCCATCCCCATTGCGGTTCAGCCGCGGCCGCGATAGGCCGCCACCCCGGGATCGGGCAGCCACAATCCCTCGGGCGGAGCGCCGGTCTGGAAGAACACATCGATCGGAATGCCGCCGCGCGGATACCAGTAACCGGCGATCCTCAGCCAGCGCGGTTCGAGCGCATCGACCAGGCGGCGGGCGATCAACAGCGTGCAGTCTTCGTGAAACGCCCGGTGATTGCGAAACGAGCCGAGATAAAGTTTCAACGACTTGCTTTCGACGATCGCCGCCTCGGGCGCGTAATCGATGACAAAATGGGCGAAATCGGGCTGGCCGGTCACCGGGCACAGCGAGGTGAATTCGGGGCAGGTAAAGCGAATGAGATAAAGGAGCCCCGGATGCGGGTTGGGCACCGTGTCGATGACCGCCTCGTCGGGCGAGGCCGGCAGCGGCGAAGGATGACCGAGCTGGGTCAGCACGAATTCTTGGCTCATTGTCCGTCCTCGGACGCGCCGCGCCGATAGGTTTCGGCAAAAGCCGCGGCAAAATCGGCCATCCGGCCGGCTTCGATCGCGGCGCGCAAACCGGCCATCAGGTCGGCATAATACTGCAGGTTATGCGCGGTCAGCAGCATCGCCGCCAGGATCTCGCCGCTCTTGGCGAGATGGTGCAGATAGGCGCGGCTGTAACCCGTGCAAGCCGGACAGCGGCATTCGCGGTCGAGCGGCGTCGGGTCGCCGGCATGGCGGGCGTTGCGCAGATTGAGCGGGCCGCGGCGGGTAAAGGCCTGGGCGGTGCGGCCCGAGCGGGTTGGCACGACGCAATCGAACATGTCGATGCCGCGGCGGACGGCGCCGACCAGATCGTCGGGTTTGCCCACGCCCATCAGATAGCGCGGCCGATTGTCCGGCAGAACCGGAACCGTCGCCTCGAGCACGGCAAAGGTGGTCGTCTGCCCCTCGCCGATCGCCAGCCCGCCAATCGCATAGCCGTCAAAACCGATCGCGACCAGCCGCCGCGCCGCGTCCTCGCGCAATTCGGGGTGAACCCCGCCCTGGACGATGCCAAAAACGCCGTGGCCCGGCCGCTCGACAAATGCCTCGCGGCAGCGCAGCGCCCAGCGCAATGTCAATTCCATCGATTGCCGAACCGCCTCGACCGGCGCCGGATAGGGCGTGCATTCGTCGAGCGCCATCGAGATGTCGGCGCCCAGCAGATGCTGGATTTCGACCGCCCGCTCGGGGCTCAGCACATGGCGGCTGCCGTCGAGATGCGAGCGGAAGGTCACCCCCGCCTCGCTGATCTGGCGCAGCCCGGCGAGCGACAAGACCTGGAAGCCGCCGGAATCGGTCAGGATCGCGTGCGGCCAATTCATGAAGCGGTGCAGCCCGCCCAGCGCCGCGATGCGCTCCGCCCCGGGCCGCAGCATCAAATGGTAGGTGTTGCCGAGCAGAATCCGCGCGCCGGTCGCCGCCACGCCCTCGGCGGTCATCGCCTTGACCGAGGCGGCGGTGCCCACCGGCATGAACACCGGTGTTTCGACGACGCCATGGGCGGTGGTGAGCCGCCCGCGCCGCGCCGCGCCGTCTTGCGCCAGGATTTCGAACCCGATCGTCACCGGTCACCGCGTCCTATTCCGCCGCCAATTGAACTCGCTCCGGCGCCTGCCTTCGGCCGGCGGAACAGAGCAGCCCCGGCGCCGCCCGGCGGTCCCAGCCATTGCCCAAGGCGCAGCGGACCGTGTCGGCGAGCCGCCGCCGCTCCTTTGCCGAGCAACCGGAAATTGAGCGCCAAAATGGGTCCGCTGTAAATTACAGCGAGTTTACAGCGAGAACCCGCCTTTCGGTTGAATAACCTCGAAAACGGTCGAGTACAGCTGCGGTTCCTCGCAGCCGCCGACCGAGGCTGTTTATCACAAGATTTTGGCAAGATTGGATCGCCGGCCAACGCCGCCGGCGCACGCCGCGCCGGCCGTGAACGGGCGCGGCATTGGATCGGCCGGGATTTGCCCGGGAGCCAAGGCCGCCCCTCCTCCCGCGGCGAGGCACCCCCAGCCACCGGTCGCCTGCACAGTTTCGACCAAACGGCAACCCCGACATTCGTCGATCGCGGGGATGCCTTTGCGCGTGCTGCCCTAATCGCGGTTAACAGCCGGATCTCCATGCCGGAATCGCGTGTTGCAGGAGCAAATGGCCATAGTCCCGACCGAGCAAATTGTTCCTGATCGGAACCCATAGATTATCGCCGCCGACGAAATGTCAGGGTCGATATCTCTAATGCGGCGCCTATTCGAATGGCGGCGGGCAAACTCGCGCTCTTTGCCGTCTTGGTCGCCGGCCGGGTCGGAGGGCGGCGCGGGCGATGCCGGCCCTGGATCTTCGCTTCCACTTCTTGAGGCTCCGCTTATCATCATCGGCAGCGGCCGCTCCGGTTCTTCGTTGTTGGATCGCGTGCTCAACACGCATCACGACATCGTAATGCTCGGCGCACTTCGTTTCCTGGTGCCGTCCTTGTGGACAACCTGCTTTGAGGCGTTCGATTACAGCGCTTTTCTTGATCGCCGGTTCGACGAAAACCCCGATTTCGAGCGCATGATTTATTCCTCCGACCACGACGCGAGCTTGCTCGGAGAGCTCGAAGCGGCGCGGCGCGGCGCCGTCGCCGCACAGGTGCGCGCGACCCTGGCGACATTGTGCTTTCTCGCCGACACCGACAAGAAATTGTGGGGCTTCAAGGAAATCTTCAACGGCAGCGCCGGCATTCATGACTGGGCGGTCTATGACACGGTGTTTCCGCGCGCATTTTGGCTGCACCTGATCCGTGATCCGCTCGAATTTGCCCGCTCGGCCGCCTGGCATGTCAACCTGCCGCAGACCACCGATGCCGCCATCCGGCTGCTGACCGGCTGGCGCGATGTGTTTTTGATGAGCCGGCAGCGCGCCGCCTGCGGCCGCTATTGTGAGATCCGCTACGAGCATCTGGTCGATGACCCCGAGGCGGCGCTCGGGCCGGTCCTCGAGCGGATCGGGCTTTCTTGGGACGAGGAATGCCGGTTTGCAATGGGCCGGCAAGTGGGGCGGCGATCCGAGCGCAACAGCTGGCCGTTCGAGCTGTCGGAAGTGGTCGACGAGATCGCCGGGCTGCGCGAGATCATGACCGAGCTCGGCTATCCCGCGCCCCGGGGCGCGCCGGGGCCGGCCGTCCCACGCCTGCGGCCCATCGACGGCGACCGCTGGCGGATTTGCGGCCCGGTGTGGCGGGAGAACGGCCAATGCTGGGTGTTCGAGCTCGGCCGCTCCGAACTCGCCGGCGAACTTGCCGCGATCGCCGATGACATCGGCTATTGGCAGCGCTCGCCGCTGCGCCTGTACGAAGACGGAAAGGCGATCGGGCCGCCGCATGCGCTGCATTTCCGCATCCGGCGCAAAGGCGGCGGCGGCTATTCGCACTGGCGCGACCGCCTGCTGTTTTCGACCTCCGACAATTCCAACCCCAACACCAACGGCCGCTGCTACGCGATCGCGTTCAAATCCTGACCATCACCCTCTGGCGCGCTCGATCAGGCAGGCGTCGCCGTAGGAAAAAAAGCGGTAGCCGGCGGCGACGGCGTGAGCGTAGGCGGCCTTGATGCGTTCGAGGCCGGCCAGGGCCGCGACCAGCATCACCAAGGTCGAGCGCGGCAGGTGGAAATTGGTCAACAGCAGATCGATCGCGCGAAAGCGGTACCCGGGAAAGATGAACAGCCGCGTCTCGCCGCTAAAGGGACGCACCTCGCCGCTCTCGGCGGCGGCTTCGAGCAGCCGCAGGCTGGTCGTGCCGAGCGCCACGATGCGGCGGCCATGGCGGCGGGCATCCGCGATCCGCTCGGCGGTGGCCGCCGACAGGCTGCCCCACTCGCCGTGCATGTTGTGCTGCCGCGGGTCGTCGGTCTTGACCGGCAGGAAAGTGCCCGGCCCGACATGCAAAGTCAGCGCCGCGAATTCGACGCCGCGCTGTTTCAGCGCCTCGACCAGCGCCGGCGTGAAATGCAGCCCCGCGGTCGGGGCCGCGACCGCCCCCTCGGCGCGGGCGAAGATCGTCTGGTAATCGCTGCGGTCGCGCGGATCGCCGCCTCGGGGACGCTTGATATAGGGCGGCAGCGGCATGGCGCCGTAGCGGGCGAGCGCGGCGCGGAAGGCGTCGCCTTCGATGTCGAAGCGCAACGAGATATCGCCCGCACTGTGTTTTGCCGCGACCGTGGCGGCAAAATCGTCGGCAAAGACAATCCGGTCGCCGAGCCGCAACCGGCGTGCACCCTTGGCCAAGGCGCGCCATAGGCCGCCGCCCTCGTCGCGGTGCAATGTCACCTCGACCGTCGCCGCGCCGCGTTGGCCCGCAAGCCGCGCCGGAATGACCTTGGTGTCGTTGTAGACGATCAGGTCACCCGGCCGCAGCAACGCCGGCAGGTCGGCGATATGGTGGTCGGTAAACGGGCCCGCGACCGGAATATGGAGCAGCCGCGCGCGCTCGCGCGGTTCGATCGGCCGCTCGGCAATCAGTGCGCGCGGCAGCGGGAAGTCAAAATCGGCAAGGCGCAGCGGGGCCATCGCCCGAGATAAGGGCCGAAACCGGTTTCCGGTCAACGCCGGTTATAACCACACATATCTACTGTTATATAGAATCTTATTGACTCCATAGAAGTGGATAATTAGTCGATAACCTCCATCGCACGCGGTATTTTACTCCGCAGGAGCCGATATGGCCACGATCGAGCCGATTTCAAAAGCCGAGGCGGTCAAGCAAAACAGCCGCCAGCTGCGCGGCCATCTCGCGCGCGACCTCGCCGACCCCGCCAACCCGTTCGACAAGGAAGGCTATTCGCTGCTCAAATTCCACGGCGTCTACCAGGGCTACGACCGCGACAGCGCCACCCAGTTAAAGCAGCGCGGCGAGAGCAAGCTGTGGCAGTTCATGGTCCGGGTGCGGATCCCCGGCGGGCGGCTCAAGGCCGCGCAATATCTGGCGCTCGACGCGATTGCCGACCGCTGGGCCGACGGCACGCTGCGGGTCACTGCCCGTCAGAGCATCCAATTCCACGGTGTCGTCAAAGCCGGGCTCAAAGTCGCGATCGGCGAGATCAACCGGGCGCTGTTGACGACCTTGGCCGCCTGCGGCGACGTGGTGCGCACGGTTACGACATCGCCGGCGCCGATCCGCGATCCGGTCCATCAGCGGCTGGAAAGCGATGCGCGACGGCTCTCGGCGCATTTGTTGCCGAGCACCCGCGCCTATCACGAGATCTGGGTCGATGGCGAACAATGGCGCGCGGGGGAGGCGCCTGAAGACCCGCCCGACGCGCTTTACGGGGCGTGCTATCTGCCGCGCAAATTCAAGGTCGGGGTCGCGACACCCGAGGACAACACGATCGACGTGCTGACCAATGACCTTGCGATCGTGCCGCTCTGGGAGGACGGCCGGCTGACCGGCTACAATTTCCTGATCGGCGGCGGTCATGGCATGACCCACAACAATCCCAAGACCTATCCGCGATTGGCGAGCCCGGTTGCTTTTGTCGAAGCCGGCGATCTGCTCGAGGCCGCGGCGGCGGTGGTCAAATTGCATCGCGATTGGGGCGACCGGGTCAATCGCCGCCATGCCCGGCTCAAATATGTCGTGGCTGAACGCGGCGAGACATGGGCGCGCGAACGGCTGGCGGAATATCTCGGCAAGCCGCTCGAACCGGCCCGGCCGCTGCCCCCCTTCGCGGTGCCCGACCATCTCGGCTGGCATCCGCAGGGCGATGGCAAATTCTATCTCGGGGTGCCGGTGGCGAGCGGTCGCATCGACGACGGCGACGGCTCGCGGTTGCGTTCGGCGCTGCGCGCGATCATTACCGAATTCGGCTGCGACCCGATCTTGATGCCGAGCCAGGACATCATTCTGAGCGAGGTACGGCCGGAGCATATCGCGCCGATCGAGGCGATGCTGCGCGCCCACGGGGTGCGGCTCAACGCCGAGTTACTGCCGGCCGAACGCTGGGCATTGGCCTGCCCGGCGCTGCCGACCTGCGGCCTGGCGCTGACCGAGGCCGAGCGGGTGCGGGCCGATATCGTCGGCCAGATCGGGGAGCGCCTTGCCCGCTACGGGCTTGAACACGAACGTCTCAGCATTCGCATCACCGGCTGCCCGAACGGTTGCGCCCGGCCCTATAATGGCGATATCGGCATTGTCGGCCGCATGCCCGGCTATTACGCGCTGTTTGTCGGCGGCGATTTCGCCGGCACGCGGCTCAACGCGCTGCTTGCCGACCGCGTCGCCCTGGCCGATATCGGTGCGACCTTCGACCCGCTGTTTGCGTTTTACGCGGCCGAACGCGCGGCCGGCGAGGGCTTTGGCGATTTCTGCCACCGCGTCGGCATGACCGCGTTGCAGCAGCGGCTCGCGCATCGGTTTGCGCCGCGCCCCCATGCTGCCGATTAGCGTCGATCTCGCGCGGTTGCGCGTGCTCTTGGCCGGCAATGGCGCGGCCGTGCGCCGCCGGCTGGCGCGGCTCGACGAGGCCGGCGCGGCGCGGCTTGACGTCTACGCACCGAATGCCGGCCCGGATTTGGCCGCCGCGGCGGGAGCGCGGCTGCATCGCCGCCTGCCCGCGGCCGCCGAAGTGGCGCGCGCGCAACTGGTGTTTGTCTGCGGCCTCGATGCCGCCGCGACCGCGGCGATCCGGCACGCCGCCAACGCCGCCGGGGTGCTGGTCAATGTCGAGGACGACCGCGCCCGCAGCGATTTTCACTCGGCGGCGGTGATCCGGCGCGGCGATCTGATGGTCGCGGTTTCGACCCATGGCCAAAGCCCGGGTCTGGCGGCGTTGCTGCGCGAAATGCTGGAACAACGCCTCGGCCCGGAATGGGGCGCGCGGCTCGACCGGCTCGCGGCGCTGCGCCGGCATTGGCGAGCGGCCGGCGCCGAACCCGATGCGGTCGCCCGGCGCACCCGCGACTGGGCCATCGGCGAGGGCTGGCTCGAACCCGAACCGCCCGCCCCTTCACAGCCAGCCATGCGCCCGATAGGGTGAGCCGCAGCGAACCCGTTGCGGAGACCAACAAAATGACCGTGATTGCGATCATCGCCCAGGGCATGATGGGAGCCGGCGTCGGCCGGCGGCTCAGCGAGAGCGGCGCCGAGGCGCGCACCTTGCTTGCCGGGCGCAGCGCCAAAAGCGCCGAGCGCGCCCGCGCCGCCGGCATGAAGCCGGCCGCGGACGCCCATGCGCTGCTGGCCGGCGCCGATTTCTTCCTGTCGATCCTGCCCCCGGGCGAAGCGGTCGGTTTGGCGCAGCAGCTGGCGCCGACCCTGACGGCGCTGGCGCGCAAACCGGTCTATGTCGATTGCAACGCGGTCAGCCCGCAGACCGCGATCGAGATCGGCGCGGCGGTCGCACCCAGCGGCGCTGATTTTGTCGATGCCGGGATCATCGGCGGGCCGCCGCGGCCGGGCTACAGCCCAACCATCTACGCCTCGGGGCCCAAGGCCGGACAGACCGCGGTCCTGCGCGATTGGGGCATCGACTGGCGGGTCATCGATGGGCCGATCGGCGCCGCTTCGGCGCTCAAAATGTCCTATGCCGGCATCACCAAGGGGACGACCGCGATCGCCTGCGCGATGCTGTTGGGGGCGGCGCGGTTCGGCTGCGAGGCGGCGCTCATCGCCGAATTGACCGAGAGCCAGCCCGAGATGCTGGAGCGGTTCCGCACCGGCATCCCGCGCATGTACGACAAGGCCTATCGCTGGGTCGCCGAGATGCAAGAGATCGCGGATTTTCTCGAACAGAACCCGCCGTCGCACGACATTTATGTCGCGGTCGCGCGCCTCTACGATTATCTCGCGACCGCTTATGCCGACAAACAGCCCGGCCCCGACAACGCAGTCAAGACCTTGGACCGGGTGTTGGGCCACGCCAAGGGCTGACGCCGAGAAGATCCGAACTGATTGCGCCGCGCCCGGTGGGTTCCGCCGGCCAGGCGGCAGCCGCCGGGCGGCCGGGATAAATCCGGCCACGCCCGGGCCGACCCAAGCGGATCGGCGGTTCAGCCGGGCAAATTCCAGCCGAGCCAGTTGCAGATCGCGCGGCCCATGACGAGTTCGAGGTCGCGGCCCTTCAAAAACGGCATCTCCTCGGTGAACATCGTCACGCACTCTTTCCATGAGCACGGCATGCGGGTGATGTCGGTTCCCCAGAAGCTGCGCTCGGGCCCGAACGTCTCGACGATCTGCTGGGTGTATTTGTGGATGTTGCGGTAGGGGTAAGGCGCGGATGAATTGCCCGGCGCGCCGGTGCATTTGACCGCGACATTCGGATGTTTGGCGAGCGCCAGCAAGGCCGGCTGGTTGCCATGCGCGGCGTCGTCCTTGCCGTCGCGCACCCGCGCGTAATGGTCGATGATCAGCTTCAGGCCGGGATGGCGCTCGGCGATCTGGCCGATCAGCGGCAGATGGTTCGAGGCCATCAGGGCGATCGGAATCCCCGCCTTCTCCGCCGCCGGCCACAGCCAATCCATCGTGCCGTCGGTCAGCCAATTGGCCTGGTGCGGCTGGGTGAAGGCATAGCGCAAGCCGAGCATGCCCGGGCGCTGTTTCCAGGTGTCGACCAGCCCGCGGCTTTCGGGCTTGTCGACCGGGAAATTGCCGAGGATCGCAAAACGATTGGTATATTTCCGCGCCGCCTCCTCCGAGATCCTGCCGGAATCCGGGTCCCAGCCCGGCGGATGCAAAATGCAGGCGCTAACCCCGGCGGCATCCATGTCGCGGATGCATTCCTCGGCGGTGTAGGAATTGACCTGGTGGTGCGAAGGATTGGTCGGCGGCCCTTTCGACCAGATGTGAACCTGGGCATCGACGATCAGCATGACGCTTTCCTCCATCAGAACGAATTGCGAGCCCGCCATCCTCGCCGCCGGCAGCCGGGCCGGGTCGGGCTTTGTAGCGGGTTCGCCTATAGCGGGTTGGGGCCGACGACCTCCCAGCGGTGGCGCTCGAACAGCGCCTTATGCTCGGGCTCGCTGCTCGGGCGCCGCTCGGACAACGCCTCGATCAGCCCACCGGCGGCCGCCGGCGTATAGAGAAACAAGACGCGGCCGGTTTCGCGGCCGGTATTCTTCCAGGCATGGGCGACCGCGCGCGGCATGAACGCGCAGGTTCCGGGACCGCCGGCGGCGATCTCGTCGCCGATCATGAACGTGAACTCGCCTTCCAGGACCCAGGCGACCTCGTCGCTGTCGCGGTGCAGATGATAGAGGCTCGCCGTGCCTGGCGGCAGCGTCTCCTCGAACATCATGATGCTTTCCCCGGTTTCACGGCCGAGAAGCTTCAGCGCAAAAGACCGTCCGGGGGTCGGGCTGGGGAATTCGCGACCGCCGCCGGCGGGAACCACGAAACCCTTTGCTGGCGTCATTGCAGCACTCCTTTGACGGCGGCACAAAACCCGCGAGGATCCGAGTGGCAAGAACAGCCGAGCAGCCGCGGGCGACCGCTCCGCCCTCGCTTCAGCGCGCCATGCCTTCGGCGCCGGCCGGCACGTCGAAAAAGGCCAAAGTCATCGACACCATCGCGTAATAGCCCATCAGGCAAATGACATCGGTGACGCCGACATGGCCCAAGGCCTCCACCGCGCGGTCGTAAAGACCTTTAGGCACCCAGCGTGCATTCGCCAGACAGATTGCCATCTCGTAGACGACCTGCTCGCGGGTGTCGGAAAAGGATGTCGGCAGTCCGGTAAGGATCGCCTCGACCTTGTCCGCCGGCAGCCAGGCCGCCTTGCCGGCGCGCTCATGCGCGTTGGTCGGATAGGCGGAATGAAACTTGCTGCAGATCACATTGACCGCGATCTCGCGCTCGCGCTCGGAGAGTGAATAGCCGGTGCGGAAATGCGCCCCCAACGGTGCCGCCGCCTTGGCCAGTTTGGGATTGTGGACCCAGATCTTGGTTGGGCCCGGGAGGCGGCCGCGCGCCTCGGTCACCGCGCGATAGCCCTCCTTCTGCTCGGGCGTCATCTGGTCGAACGGGATTTCGGCGTAGCGGCCGAAGGTCGGCGTTTCGGGCATTTTTGTTTCCTTCCCCTGGGTGATTTATCGACCCATCCTGCAACAGCGGTGGCGTGCTGTCGACCCGCGTACTGCCGACCCGCGCGCTGTCGACTGGCGTGGCTGCCGGATGGCGCCTTGACGCGTCCCTTGCCGCCCGGCAGTTTTAACTTTGGCGCGAGGCCAGCTTTGAGAGGGCGGGAGGGCGTGGGCAACGCTGTTGCCATGGCGGGCAAACCCGGTTTGTCGCGGCCGCGGCGACAATGACCTCGCCACCGCGCACCCAAAAGCTGCTCGAAGTTTGCGATATCGTGGTGCGCTTCGGCGGCATCCTGGCGCTCGACGGGGTCTCGTTCGATCTCGAACGCGGACTGATCCTCGGCTTGATCGGGCCCAACGGCGCCGGCAAGACGACCTTGTTCAATTGCTTGAGCCGCCTCTATACACCGGCGAGGGGCGACATCCGGTTTGAAGGCCGCTCGCTGTTGACCCGCCCCGCGCACCGCATCGCCGAGATCGGCATTTCCCGCACCTTTCAAAACCTGGCGCTGTTTGCGCGGCAATCGGTGCTCGACAATGTCCGGGTCGGCGCTCATGCGCGCCGCCGCGGCGATTTTGTCAGCGACATGTTGCAGCTGCCCTGGGCGCGCCGGCAGGAGCGCGAAATCGAGACGCGCGCCTGGGAATTGCTCGAGCTTCTCGAGCTGCGGGCGGTGGCCCACGAACTGCCCGACGGGCTGCCGCTCGGCACCCGCAAGCGGGTCGAATTGGCGCGCGCGCTCGCCGCCCAGCCCAAGCTGCTGCTGCTCGACGAGCCGGCCGGCGGCTTGACGCATCACGAGGTCGGCGAACTGGGCCGGCTGATCCGCCGGCTGCGCGACGAGCGGCAGGTCACGGTATTGCTGGTCGAGCATCACATGAACCTCGTCATGTCGGTGTCCGACACGGTGGTGGCGCTCGATTTCGGCCGCAAAATCGCCGAAGGGCCGCCCGCCGCGGTGCAGCAAGACGCGGCCGTGATCCGCGCCTATCTCGGCGACGCCCGCAGCGTGGCGGCGATGGCGCGCGAGGTCCGGCGATGATGCTCGAAGTGCGCGGGTTGTGCGCCTATTACGGCCAGAGCCAGGCGCTGCACGGGCTTGATTTCGCGCTCGACGAGGGTGCGGTGGTCACCCTGCTGGGAGCCAACGGCGCCGGCAAGACGACAACCTTGCGCGCCTTGTGCGGCATGGTGCGCATGGCGGGCGAGGTGCGTTTTGCCGGCAGGCCTATCGGCGGGCGCGCCACCGAAGACATCGTCCGGCTCGGGATCGCCCATGTTCCGGAGGGTCGCGGCACCTTTGTGCGCATGAGCGTCGAGGAAAATCTCCGCCTCGGCGCGATCAGCCGCCGCGACCACGCCGCGATTGCCGCCGACATCGACGAGGTTTATGCGCTGTTTCCGCGCCTCAGGGAGCGGCGCCACCAGCAGGCCGGAACATTGAGCGGCGGCGAGCAGCAGATGCTTGCGGTCGGCCGGGCGTTGATGCTGCGCCCGCGGCTGATGCTGCTCGACGAGCCGTCCTTTGGCCTCGCCCCGCTGATCGTGGCCGAGCTGTTTGCGATTTTGCGCCGCCTCAACCGCGAGCGCCGGGTGGCGATGTTGATCGTCGAACAGAATGCGGCACTGGCGCTGGAGATTGCCGCCGAGGCCTATCTGCTCGAAACCGGGCGCATCGTGATGAGCGGACCGGCCGCGGAAATCGCCAAGGACGAAGCCGTGCGCCGCGCCTATCTCGGCTATTGAGGCGGCGATGGAACAGCTGCTGCAACAGATTTTGGCGGGGCTCGCAACCGGGTCGATCTATGCCGCGATGGCGCTCGCGGTGGTGATGATCTATCAGGCGATCGACCATCTCAATTTCGCCCAGGGCGAGATGGCGATGTTTTCGACATTTGTCGCCTGGCAACTGATCCAGTGGGGGGTTCCGTATTGGGGCGCGTTCAGCATCGCGGTGCTGCTGTCTTTCGCCGGCGGCATCGCCATCGAACGGATCTTGTTTCGGCCGATCCATAACGCCCCGGTTCTGAGCCAACTGGTCGCCTTTATTGCCCTGTTCAGCATCTTGAACAGTTCGGCCGGCGAGATCTGGGATTTCACGATCAAGACCTTTCCGAGCCCGTTCGGCAACCGACCGTTTCTCGGCAGCAGCCTGATCAGCACGCACCAGGTGGGCATGATTGGCGTCACTTTGGCGATGCTGGCCCTGCTTTACCTGT
>JAJPIH010000284.1 GCA_021324875.1 Alphaproteobacteria bacterium | reverse complement strand
CGCCCCCCGAGACGAGCGTGACGGCAAAGCCGGCATCGGCCAGCGCCTCGATCAGATAAAGCGCGCGCCGCAAATGCCCGATGCCGAGCAGATGCTGAACGTAGAACAGGATCGAGGTGTTCACGCCGCCCCGCGCCGCAATCTCGTCAGGCCGCCGGCGCCGGGCGCAAATCCCTGAGCACCGCGCCGAGTTGCTGCGCTGCCGGTCGAAGGTCATGCTCGGCCACAACGCGCCGCCGCGCCGCTGCGGCGTAACAGCGCCGCAACTCGGGATCGTCGAGCAGCCGGCGCACCGCCGCGGCAAAAGCGGCGACATCGCCCGGCGCCACCAACAGCCCGCTGACCGTGTCAGCGACCACCTCCGCAACCCCGCCGCTGGCGCCAGCCACCACCGGCAAACCGCTCGCTTGCGCTTCGAGCAGCGCCATGCCGAAGGCTTCGTTGATCGCCGGCCAGACATAGAGATCGGCATCCGCCAGGCGCGCCGCCGTCGCCTCCGGCGACAGCGCCCCGGCCCACCGCACCCGGCCGCCGAGGCCGGCAAGAGCGGCTCTGACCGCATCGCGGGCGGCGCCGTCACCGATCACCTCCAAGGTCCAGTCGCGATCCAACAGGCGCCCCAGCGCCTCCCCGAGCAGGCGGTATGAGGAAAGCTTGTCGCCGTGACGCATCATCGCCACCGTGATCAGGTGCGGGACCGGGCGGGCTCGGTGCGGTTGCGCGGGAAAGCGACCGGCGTCGAGAAACGGCTTGATCATCACCCATCGTCGCGGATCGGCCAATAGCGGCATCACACCGGCGCGGTCGGCGGGATTGAGCCCGATCACCGCATCGGCGCGGCGGATCGCGGCGGCGGCGGCCCGATGGCCCTCGGCCCACGGCCCGGCCTCCTGCCTGGGCGCGTAGGAGGCTTCGGCGACGACGTAAGGGATGGCGAGCGCCGTCGACACCAGCGGCCCCAGCCAATCCGGTGCCTTGTGGTAGATGTGGTAGGTGAACCAGAGCTCGGGCGCCATCGACGGGGCGGCGTCGATGCGGCGCAACAGGCGCGCGGCAATCCGCTCGCCGATCGCTTTGAGCCGGGCCTGGCGCGCGGCGTCGCCGCGCCCGTCGAAACTGCGCAGCCGTGAGGCGAGCAACGGCTCGTGACCGGCGCACCGTAATGCTTCGAAAAAGAGCTGCGCCATCCGCCGATCCCCCGACGGCACCGGATGGTTTGGCGCCTTCAGCGGTGCGTAAAACGCGATACGCATCGCCACCGGTTATTCGGCGGCGGCCGCAATCGGATCGACCGGGGATGCCGCAGCAGCCGGTGCCAGGGAGAGCCCAAAAGCTTGCGCCACGACCCCAAGATTGGCGGTCAGGGCAAACCGGCTGCGCACCCGCCGCTCGCCGGCGGCGCCAAGCAGCGCCCGCCGCTGCGGGTCGCCAATCAGAGCGGCAAGAGCGGCGGCCAACGCCGAGGGCTCGCCGGGCGGTACCAGCACGCCGGTTGCGCCGTTGTCGATCAGCTCGGGAATGCCGGCGACCGCGGTCGTCACACAGGCAAGGCGCTGGCTCAGCGCTTCCATCAGCACGTTCGGCAGCCCGTCCCGGTCGCCGTCAGCGGCGACCTTGGCGGCGAGCACAAACAGATCGGCGTGGCGATAGGCGGCCAGCACCTCGGGCTGCGCGCAGGCTCCGCGCCATTCGATCCGCGCCGCCAGACCGCGCCGTTGCGCCTCGTCACGCAACGCCGCGGACAGCCCGCCGCCGCCGATATGCACAAGGCGCCACGACAGGTCAGCGGGCAGCAGCGCCAGCGCCTTGAGCAGATCGTCATAACCTTTTTTGGGCACCGCGCGTCCTACCGACAACAGCACGACCGGGCGGTCGGGGTCGCGACCGTCGGGACCGAACGGGCGCGGCGGCGGCGGCGGAAACCGCTCAAGGTCGAGGCCGTGATAGCACAGCGAGACTTTCTCCGGCTGCGGCGCCAAGGCGGCGAGTTCGCGCCGCCCGACACCGGTGCAAGTCACCACCCAGCGCGCCTCGGCCAGCTTTTCTCGCTTTTCCCAATCGGGAGTTGTCCAGATGTCCTTGGCGTGGGCCGACGCCGACCACCCGAGCCCGGCGATCAGCGCCGCGTAGCGCGCCACCGAAGCCGGGGTGTGCAGGAAATGCGCATGCAGATGAGTGATGTCGGCGGGAAGCTCCGCGGCCAGCACCAACGCCTGTCCGAACCGGCGGACCCGGTTCGGGGTCGGGTCGCGAAGGAGGTCGGCAAACCACACCCGCAAAGCGCGGCGATAGCCGGCGCGCCGGCGCGCCCGCCGCCAGCCGCGCCAGGTGCGCAGCGGCTCTTGATACAGATATTCGGGCAAATAGAGCCGGTCGGCGGCGATCGCTGCGGTAATCGGGTGGGTGTGGCGGTCGGTCGGGTGCCGCAGCGACACGATCAGGATCGCCAGCCCGCGCTGTTCGAGCGCCAGGATTTCCTGGGCGATAAAGGTCTCGGAGAGGCGCGGATACCCCTTGAGGACGAATGCCACCCGGCCGGTGCGGGTAGCCGCATTGGCCGCGTTCATGCGCCGACGCGCGCGCGCACCGGAAAGCGGGCGCCACGCCCGCGGTCGAGCCACTTCTTTGCCAGGCGGTTCACGTTTGGCATGCCGTCGAGCAGACCCGGGATCACCACGCTCGACGGCGGCGGCTGGCTGACGAGGCGGCGCAGCGCCACCGCCATGATGCGCGGATCGCGGCCGCGCTCTTCGGGCAGCATCGCCGACAACCCGAGTTCTTCGGCGCGCTGGGCACGAATATATTGTTCGAGCCGAGGGACGGTGCGCGGGATGATCAACGCCGGTTTGTCAAACGACAGGATCTCGCAGAAGGTATTGTATCCGCCCATCGCCACCACCGCCGAGGCGCGCGCGATCAAGGCTTCGAGCCGCGCATTGAACGTGATCGCGTGCACATTCGGCAATTCCGCGGCGCGGGCGGCAAACCCGATGCGCTGTTCGGGCGGCATAAACGGGCCGAACACGATCAGCGCCGGCAACGGGATCGCCGGGTCGTGTTCGTAGGCGGCGAGCACCATGTCGACGAGAGCGTCACCGTCGCCGCCGCCGCCGGTGGTCACCAGCATGAACGGTTTGGCGACGATCTCCTGCAGTTCCGGGGTCAGAACCGGATCGACGGCGTTGCGTCGCAGATAGCCGGTGTAAACCATGCGTCGCCGGACGCTTGCCGGCACCTGCAACCCCGCGAGCGGGTCGCAGATCTGCGGCAGGCCGTAGACCCAGATCTCGTCGTAATAGTCGCTCAACGCCGGAACCACATTCTTGCGCTCCCATTCGCTTTCGAGCGCCTCGGGGTCATCCATGACGTCGCGCAAGCCGAGGATTACGGTCGCGCGCCGCCGCTGCATCAACTGCAAGGTGTCGCGTACCTCGCCGCGCAGACCCAACGGCTCCTTGTCGACGATCAGCATGTAGGGATCGAAGATGTCCGCGGTGTGGCGGATGATCGAGGAGCGCATCGCCAAAGTCTCCTCGATGTCAATGTGCAGGTTCAACGAGACGTATTCGCCATTGCGCAGCTTGATGACCCCCGGAACCCGGACAAAATCGACCCGGGCCCGAAAGTCGAAGCTGCCGATGATCGGCGATCCCGACAAAATCAAGATCGACAGCGCCGGATCGGCATCGACCAGTGAATGAGCGATTGCCCGGCATCGGCGCAGATGACCGAGGCCGAAACTGTCGTGGCTGTAGATCAGCACACGCCGGTGGTGACGCCGCCCGGCCATTCAGGTCACCTCGCGCAGGTCTGCCGATCGACTATTGCATAGCACCACCAGCGGCGAAATCATCTTTTTATGAAGGTGCTGGCTCGCCGAGCGAGAGATTGACGGCGTTGCGGCGAGGCCAGCGGCATGCCGCACTTGGTGCGCGGCGATTTCCGGCCAAGGCGGCCTCGACCCCGCGCCCGAATGCGGTGAGCGCCGCATCCTGCCTGCGGCGGAGAGCGGAGATCGGCAGCGGCGCGCCCCACAGCCGGTCGGCACCGGCCGCGGGTCGGCCCCGTAGCGCCGATTGTCAGGCCGGCGCGGGACGCCATCGCCATTCTTGTTGGCCGCATCGTGCGGCGGCCATTGAGCATGGTTTCCGACTGTGTTGCGATGCAAAATCTCCATTGCCGGATCCGTCACGGACGGTTTCCTTGCGAACACGGATCTCCCCGATCGCAGCATTCAAAGCCCTGAACCAATGGCGCTGGCCGTTCGAAAATGGTCACCAAATGGATCGATCGGCCGTCAGAGCGGCCCCTCGCAGACAGACCGGGGTTTGGCCGCGGCGGGGCCGGCACCCGCCAGGCAATCGACAGGTGCGGTTCTCGGCCCCTTATGCGCGATGCCGACCGCCCCGGATCAACGTCCTCGCATCGATCGCCTGGGGCCGTGGCGCGCATGGCAATTATGCGCGATGCCGACCGCCCCGGATCAACGTCCTCCCCCCATCGGTCAAGTTTATCGGCCCGTTTTCACGGCTATCGGCTCAGTCTAAGGCGCCGGCGTCAAAACCGCGTCCGCCCCTGGTCCGACGTGACCCGAACGCCGCCGCTTGCGGACCTTTACCGAGTGCGGGCTGTGCACGGGCGTGATCCGTGCGATGATGGCGAACGTCGCTTTGTTCAGCGCCACAAATCGCCTTTTCGCGGCCCGATCGGCGATCGATTTGTCCACGGTCAGGCGGTATAATGACACCAGCCTGAGCGTAGGGCGGCGATGCGCCCATTTACATTTTCTGCGTGCGGTGCTTGCCTGGGCGGCGCCGCGGAGCGGAGGATGGCGGCGGTGACCGGCGAGCGGCGATGGGGATCTTCCCGCGCGAGGCCAGAAAGTTGAGGCCGGCGTGACCGGCAAGGGGACCGCGGCGGGGAGGTAAGGAGGGAGGAACATGAGCCTCAAACAGGAGTTTGAGCTGTTGCGGCGGGTTCCGTTGTTTGCCGAGATCGAGCCGGCAAAGCTCAAATTGTTGGCGCTTATGAGCGAGCGGGTCGGCTACGAACCCGGCCGGGTCATCGTCCGTCAGGGCGATACGGCCGATGCCGCCTATCTGATTATCGAGGGCCACGCTGAGGTCGTCGCCGAGACCCCGGCCGGGCCGGTGGCGTTGGCGACGCTCGGGCCCAATGAGACCGTCGGCGAGATGGGCATATTGTGCAACATGCCGCGAAATGCGACGGTGCGCGCCGCCGATCGCGTGATTGCGCTGCGCATCAACAAGGAACCGTTTATGCGCATGGTCCGGGAATTTCCGAACGTTTCGATCTCGATCATGCAGGAGCTGGCGCATCGCCTCGATGCGGTCAACAACCAGCTGCGCGCCGCAATGGCCGAAAACAAACGCCTGCGCGAAAGGGTCGGGGTTGCGGCCTGAACCGGCAAAGTGAGCCGGCTCGACAGCTTTATCCGCCGCCTCGAGGCGCAGCGCGCCTGTCTGGCGGTCGCCGCCGAGATGATCGGCGACCTCGAGGGCCCGGTGTTTGAACTGGGTCTCGGCAACGGGCGTACCTACGACCATTTGCGCGAACTCCTGCCCGGGCGCGAGATCTTTGTCTGCGAGCGCCACCTCGCGCCGCACCCGCAATGTGTTCCACCGGCCGAATTCCTGTTGCTCGGTGACATGCGGCAAACCCTGCCCGCGGCCCGCGCCCGCTTTGCCGGTCGGGTCGCTCTCGCCCATCTCGACCCCGGGACCGGCGATGTCGCCGCCAGCCGGGCGCTCGCCGGCGAGCTGGCGCCGCTGCTTGCGCCGCTGTTGCGCCCCGCGGGTGTGCTTGTCAGCGAGCCGAGGATCGACCATCCACAGCTGGCGCCGTTGCCGCTGCCGCCGAGCGTGGAACCCGGCCGCTATCATCTCTATCGCCGGATCTGAAGGGAGGTATCCAGTGAGAGACACATCCGGTTCAGCCGGCGTGACGCGCCGCGGTTTGGTCGGCGGGTTGGCTGCGTCCCCGGTCCTGGCAGCAGCGATTCCCGTCGCCGCGCAGGAGCTGGCGGGCCTCGGCCCAGCCGAGCATGTCCGGGCGCAGCTCAAGGACGCCAAGGGGACAAAACTCGTGCTGCTCGGCACCGGGGCCGGCCCGGCGCCGACTTCTCTCGGCCGGATGCGCCGCATGACCTCACATGTGATGCTGAGCAACGGTGCCGCCTATGTGCTCGATTGCGGGCTCGGGGTCACCAACCAGTTCGCCCGCACCGGCATCGCCTTCGGCGCGGTCCACTCGGTTTTCATCACCCACCATCACCCGGACCACAACATCGAATACGGCCCGTTTCTGGTGATCGGCTGGATCCAGGGTATGCCGCTGTCGGTGCGGGCCTTCGGCCCGCCGCCGCTCGGGGAGATGACTGCCGATTTCCTGCGGTTCGCCAAGACCACGATCGGGTTCTGGGCCGAGGATTTCCGGATCAAACCGCTCGAGGCCGTTGCGGTCGCGGAGGTGTCTGCTGCCGGGCCGGTCACTGAGGACGACAATGTCAAGGTCTCCGCGGTGATCGTCAACCACCCGCCGGTCAAGCCGGCGCTCGCCTATCGCTTCGACTTCCGTGATCGCGCAATCGCCTTTTCCGGCGATACGACGCCGCTCGATGCGGTGGCGCATCTGGCAAAGGGCGCCGACGTGCTGGTTCACGAAGCGATGTACGTTCCCGCGGTTGAAGCGTTTGTCCAAGCCCGGATCGCCCAGGGGTTTCCGGTCAGCTTCGACGCTTTCATGGCGCATATGAAGGCCGATCACTCGCCGGTCGAGGAGGTCGGGCGCATCGCCGAGGAAGCGGGGGTCAAGACGCTCGTCCTGTCGCACCTGACCCCCGCCGAGGACAGCATCGGCGACGACACCTGGCGCGCCCCCGCCGCCAAGCACTTCAAGGGCGAGATCGTCGTCGGCCACGATCTGATGGTGGTGTGAGTCAGCTCCCGATCGTGACAATGACCGGTACGTGATCCGAAGCGAGCGCCCAGCCGCGGCTGTCGCGCAGCACCTGCGCGGCGGCGAGTTCGCCGACCAGCGCGGGGGTGACCCAGATATGGTCGAGCCGGCGTCCGCGATCGGAGGCTGCCCAATCGCGCGCGCGATAGCTCCACCAGGTGTAGAGCCGTTGCGGCGGCGGCACGAAGTGGCGCACGGCATCGACAAAACCGCCCGATTGCTGCAGACGGTTCAGCTTTTCGACCTCGACCGGTGTGTGGCTGACAACCCGCAACAATTGCTTGTGGGACCAGACATCGGCCTCGAGCGGCGCGATATTGAGATCACCGACCGCGATCATCGCCCGGCCGTCGCGCCGCTCGCCGGCAAACCATTCGGCTATTTCGTCGAGAAACTGCAATTTGTGGGCGAATTTCGGATTTGTCTCGGGGTCGGGCACATCGCCGCCGACCGGCACATAGATGTTGTGCAATTCGATACCGCCCGGCAATCCGGCGATCGCGTGTCGACAGTCTTCGCGGGTGCACCAGTTGCGGGTCTGCGGCGTGGCCAGCGGCACGCGCGACAGGATGGCCACACCATTATAGCCCTTCATGCCGTGCACGAGGCGGTGATGGTAGCCGAGTTCGTCGAAGGCCGCGGCGGGGAATAAAGCGTCCGGCGTCTTCGTTTCCTGCAGGCACAACACGTCGGGTGACCATTCGGCGATCAACCGACGCACATTGTCGAGGCGAAGCCTGACCGAGTTGATGTTCCAGCTGGCAAGACGCAGTGCCACCGCTCAACTCCGAGCGGCCGCCGCTGCATCCGCACCGGCAGGCAAACGCAACGGCGCCCGGTCGGGGGGGAGGACCGGGCGCCTGCATGTCAGAAGCGTTTGGGGGAAATTGGGCCCGCAGGGGAGACGGGTCCAGTTCGAGAGAGCGGTGCGCTCTCCCCGCTTCTGGAACTCAGAAATGGGGTGCAATTCCGACAACGCAATCCCCTGATTTTTGCATAGCGGCAGCAAAAATTTGGCATGAGCAAATGAGGAACAAATCATACTTCGCTTAAGCGGCACGCGCCGCCACCGCGGCGCGCGCAACGGCTGCGCCGCACGCCCGGCCAAAGGCGGTAAACAACGCCAGCGATACCGGATTTTCCAATACCTTGTATTCGGGGTGCCACTGCACGCCGAGCACGAACCGCGCCTGCGGCAGGCTGACCGCCTCGATCTGGCCATCCGGCGCCACCGCCTCGACGCGCAGCCCGGGCGCGGGCGTGTCGATGCCCTGCGAATGCAGCGAATTGACCATGATCT
>JAJPIH010000042.1 GCA_021324875.1 Alphaproteobacteria bacterium | reverse complement strand
CCGCCGCCGACATAGGGCGTGCTGCCCATCTGCCAGAATAGCCAAGACAAGCATTCGGCGCGCGCAGCCGGTTCGGTCGGCAGAAACTCCCCGAATTTCTCGGCCAGATACATCAAGATCGCGCCGGTTTCGAAGACCCGGATCGGCTGCGGGCCGCTGCGGTCGACCAGCGCCGGGATTTTCGAGTTTGGGTTGATCTTGACAAAACCGCTGCCGAACTGATCGCCCTCGCCGATGCGGATCAGCCAAGCGTCGTACTCGGCCCCTTTGTGCCCGCGCGCCAACAGCTCCTCGAGCATGACCGTGACCTTGACGCCGTTGGGCGTACCCTGAGAGTAGAGCTGCAGCGGATGCTTGCCGACCGGCAGCTCCTTTTCATGGGTGGCGCCCGAGATCGGGCGGTTGATATTGGCAAACCGGCCACCGCTCGGCTGGTCCCAGACCCAAACCTTGGGCGGCGTGTATTCGGTATCGGCCATTCCAGAACCTCCATAGGTCGGATCCGCGAGGGGGCGGGTCCGCAGTTGGACGCGGCGCATCATACATAGGCGCGCAGGAAAGCGCAGCGCAGGCTCGCAAAAACGTCGATTCCACGGGCGGGCCGCTTCGATCTCGGAGCATTATTCAGCAACAGTCTGTAGATATTGCACAATCCGCGATACCGTTCGCCATAATCCATGCCATAGCCGACGACAAAATCCTCGCCGATCTCAAAGCCGACATAACCGAGGGGAGGACCGCCGGTCCTTGCTCGCGGCTTGCGCAGCAGCGCGCAGATGCAGGCGCTGGCCGGCCCGCAACGCTGCACCGCGGCGAGGATGGCGGCGGTTGTCTGGCCGGTATCGAGGATGTCATCGACGACCACCACGTGACGGCCGACGAGATCAAGCCGTTCGAGGCCGGTGAGCGTCACCGCCGCGCTGGGGCGGATGCCGCCGCGGTAGGACGAAGCGGCAATGAAATCAAGCCTCACCGGTATCTTGATCCGCCTGACGAGGTCAGCGGCAAAGACGAACGCCCCCTTCAATACAACCACGAGATGGAGCTGTTTGCCGCGGTAATCGCGACTGATGCGGTCGCCGAGTTCGACGATGCGCGCCTCGATCAGCTCGGCCGCGATCAGTTCTTCGAGGCGTTCACCCGCAACAACCCGTTCTCCCGGGCCCGGCGTCGCGATCATTCAACCCAGTTCGGCGATGCGCGGCAGGACCTCCTTGGAAAACAGAGTCAGGTTCGCCACCGTGTCCTCGTGGCTGATCAAGCCGCCCTGCCCCATCATCAACAGATGCCCAAAGCCGCCGACATGGTCGTAGAACGCCTTCAGCTGGTCGTAAACGTCGTCGGGGGTGCCGGCAAAAGAGAGCCCGGCGTCGATCGCCTCCTCGACGCTCATCGTGCGCGGGTTGATCGGGTGGCCGTCCTTGGTCTGCACCCGCGTCGCGCGCGCCGCCATCGCGCCGCCGCTCTTCAGCATCTGGGCCGCGACGCGCGGTGCTACATAACCCGGGGGATTGGCAAACTGCGGCGCCACGATGCCCGAGGTGCGGCTGTAATCGAGGATCTGGTCGGCCCGCCGCCGCCCCTCCTCGCGGCTATTGCCGACCCCGATCAACGCCATATAGGCGAGTTTGTCGGGCGACGCCTCGCGCCCCGCGGCGCGCGCCTTGTCGCGATAGGCCGCGAAGATCGCCGGGGTTCGCACCCAGCCGGTGTTCAACACACCGATCGTGATGCCGCGCGCGGCCGCCTCGGCGGCACTCTCGGCGCTTTGCACCGGCGTCCAAACCGGCGGGTGCGGCTGCTGCCACGGTCGCGGCCAGACATTGACCGAGCGATAGTGGAAATGGGTGCCCTCTCAGTTGAACGGGCCGTCATGACTGGTCAGCGCCTTCAAGATCAAGTCGTGCGCTTCCCAGAACCGCTCCGACAATTCGGCCGGGTTGGTGTTGGCCGGCGAAATCTCGAACGGCACGCCCTTGACAAAACCCATTTCGAGCCGCCCGCGCGAAATCACGTCGATGATCGCATATTCCTCGGCCACCCGGATCGGGTCGTTGCGGTTGCCGATCGGCATGCCGAGCGCGAGCAGCCGCACCTTCTTGGTCTCGCGCGCCAGGATGGCCATCGGGATTGTGCACACTGAATCGGCGCAGGTCGCGGTGGCGTGATGCTCGTTGGTCATGATGTTGATGCCGAGCTCGTCGCACAGCGCCCATTCGTCGAGATAGCGATGATAGAGATCGGCACCGACCTGCGGATCGAACAACCGGCTCGGGATCACGACGCGGTAGGAATCCCTGAGCTGCGGCCAGGCCGGGTAATAGGCCATCTCGCTGAAATGCCAGACCTTCATCGCCCTACCCCCTTTCTCGAGATTTGCGAAAGAGCTAGACCCGCTCGGCGCGGTTTCTAACGGGTTACCAACGCACTCTCCGTTTAGATCGCGTCTATTCTCGCCTGCCGGGCAATTACGCTCATCGCGGGTGGCTCGTCACCTCGAAATATGGATACTGCCAATCCTCTATTTAGCGCGCGTTGAAAACGTCTAGGACTAATGACATTTATCTTATCCGTATCTTCGATTAAAGCGACCACTGCTGCTTTGTCATGTTGATTTGAGGCTTCTATCTCCGCTCGTAATAATTCCGCTTCTTGAAACGGTACGGGATTGCTAGCGAGGAAAACCGCAGTATTTCTACCGTGTTTCGGGCGTATTACTAAATCAGGTAGATAGTCGGGAAACTCCGCTGAGATCGGCTTCCGCTCATCAATGTCGGCAGCTTCCCCAAATCGTTCCATGATCGCGGCTGTAGCGTCTTCGCGAAAGGTGGAGCGAACAAAATCCCGCGTGAGTAGTTCAAGATCACGGATGCGCATCAATGCAGAAACAAATTCAATCATCTTTGTCGTGAGTTCGTTTTCATCAAACGTCCCTGTTTTTATTTCGTAGGTATCGTGATCCCAGGTGGCACCAGCTAGTTGAAGTACGGAATCCAAAAACTGTTCGCGTTGTCCTCTCTCAATATCGATACCTAAGGCAACCAGTTGCGCGAGGTATTCACCATTGTCTTCAAGATGAAAATACTCTCCGTCTGCGATGACGTAGAAGCCGATGCGATCACCAGAGGGATCGGTGAAACCGGCGCTGACGGCAAAGCCGCAAGGGACCGGGTTAACGGTGATCGCTTGGCAGAATGTCGAACAAAGGGCCTTTTCAAGGTTTGCCGCCGTGGTCATAGCAGCGGCCCCCTCGGATGCTCGATCCGGAAATGGCGACGGGCCTGTTCCCAGAAAGATTGTTCCCGCCAAGTGTGTTTCCGCCGATGATGTTTCGCCACGAGCGGGATGCGTGCGAGGCGGTCAATGCTGGCCGGCCCCTGCTCTAGTCCTCCGCGCTGGCAGTCGACGTGCACGTGCAATCCGGGATGCGTTCCGTGATACTCCAATCGACTAACCAATGATGATTCACTGGAGGACGCTCTAAGGATCAACCACGCCTTCCACTCATCCCTTTCCGGATTACATTGCGTTATAAAAAGATATTCCCGGTTCGCTGAGTCAGTCGCGATGACAGAGCGCCATTTCCAGCCGGCCCTTATGGGCTTTGTCCTTTGAAAGATCCACGAATAGCGAGGCTGCATGTCGTCTGTGCGCCAGTTAGTGTCTGAGGTCAACAATTTGGGCTCTCTCACTATTTTCCGAACGCGCATGGGCCAGCCTCTCACCAAGCGCGGCGCGCACCTCAATTGGATCGGACAAAACTCTCGATCATGTCGGCAACCGCCTCCGGCCGCTCGATTTGCGGATAGTGTCCGGCCTGCGGAACGCGGCGGAAGCTGGCCTTCGGCAACGCCGCGGCCACCCGTTCCCCGTAATCGGGGGCGACGATGCCGTCCTGCTCGCCCCACAGCACCAAGCTCGGCGTCGCGACCCGGTGCAGCCACTGCTTAAGGCCGGGATTGTGCATATAGGGCCGCCAGCCATAGAGCACGGCGGCGTGGCGGTCGCAGGCGATGGCGTTGAGTTCATCCTCGCCGAGGCTCGCGTAATCGGGCACAAACCGCGCCGGATCAACGAAGGTGCGGCGTCGCACTTCCTCTTCCGGCAGGGCGTAAATATCGGCGATATCACGCGCCTCGCGGCCGCCGAATTTGAGGCCGAGCGTATCGATCAATACCAGCGCGGCGATCTTTGCAACCGATCGCACCGCGGTTTCGAGCGCCACCCAGCCGCCAAAGGACGAGCCGACGACAACGACCGGCTCGGATTGCCCCTCGAGCCAGTCGAGATAGAGATAGGCGAGATCGTGAACCGTACGGAACCCGTCCGGGCGCTCGGAATGGCCGAACCCCGGATGGCGCGGGGCCGTGACCCGCCACCGCCGGGCGAGCAATTCGAGAAACGGCGCATTCTGGGCAACATAGTCGGGCCCATGCAGGAACAATAGCGGCGGCCCGGATCCGACCACCCGGCCGTCGAGCGTCAATTTTCCGATGTCGATCGCCATTTCCTCCTCCCGGCAGCCGAGCGCCCATGAAACCGGGCCGATGTTCATAACAGAGTATCGCGATCCGGACGGCTTAGGTCCACCCACGCAAGCAGCGATTGCGAGGATGGTCGGGGCGAGAGGTACCGCCGGCAAAGCGCAGTCGACGCGGGGCGATCCGCGGCCGCCTTGCAGGCTGCCCCCGGCGCCGTCAAGATAAGCCCATGAACCGGCTCCTGGCTGATTTGCGCATCGTCGAGATGTCGGCGTTTGTCGCCGCCCCGCTCGGCGGCATGACGATGGCACAAATGGGCGCCGATGTGATCCGCATCGATCCGCCGGGCGGCGGCATCGACTTTAACCGCTGGCCGGTGACCCCAGACGGCGTCAGCCTCTATTGGGCCGGCCTCAACAAGGGCAAGCGCTCGCTGGCATTAGCGATCGACAAACCCGAAGGGCGTGAGATTGCGCAGGCGCTGGTGACCGCCCCCGGCCCCGGCGGCGGCATCCTGTTGACCAACCTGCCGCCGCTCCCGGGCCTTGATTGGGCGAGCCTCAAGGCGCAACGCGCCGACACGATTGTGCTGCGCCTTGTCGGCAACCGCGACGGTTCGACCGCGGTCGATTACACGGTCAATGCCGCCAGCGGCTTCCCGATGGTGACGGGGTCGGAGACGGGACCGGTCAACCACGTGCTGCCGGCCTGGGATATCGCCGCCGGGCTCTATCTCGCGACCGGGCTGCTCGCGGCCGAACGCCACCGCAGCCGCAGCGGGGAAGGACAGGAGGCGTGTCTGGCGCTGGCCGATGTGATGCTGGCCACGGTCGCCAACCTCGGCTATGTCGGCGACATCCAGATCAACGGCCATGCGCGGCCGGCGATCGGGAACGACCTTTATGGCAGCTTTGGCCGTGATTTCGCGACCGCCGACGGCCGGCGCGTCATGATCGTGGCGCTGACCCCGCGCCAATGGCGCGGGCTCGGCCGCGCCACCGGTCTCGCCGACCGGCTGGCGATGATCGGACCGATGCTGGGTGTCGATCTCGACAGCGAAGCCGGGCGCTATCAGGCGCGCGATGTGATCGCCGCGTTGTTGGGACGGTGGTGTGCCGAGCGCAACCTCGACGAGATCCGCCAAGCCTTCGCCGGCACCGGCGTGCTGTGGGGTGTCTTCCAGAGCTTCGAGCAATTGGTGCGCGAGGATCGCCGCTGTTCGCCGGCCAATCCGCTGTTTGCCGAGATCGAGCAACCCGGGATCGGGCGCTACCTGATGCCGGGCCTGCCGCTCGATTTCGATGCCGCACCGCGATTGCCCCCGGCGCCGGCCCCGCGGCTCGGCGAGCATACCGACCGCGTGCTCGCCGAAATCCTGGGTCTGTCTGCGGCGGCGATCGGCCGGCTGCACGACGCGAGGATCGTCGCCGGCCCTGACGGCCGCTAGCGGCGGGTGCTCGGCTCAGCCCTCGCTCTGGCTTTGGCGCAGCTCGACCAGCAGCTGACGCACGCGACGTGCGGTGCGCAATTTGCGGGCAATGTCGGGGGCCAGGCGCAGATCGCCCTGAGCGTCAAGCCAGCCGGCCTCGATGTCGGGCGGTAATTCGCGCATCGCCTCGGCAAAAGCGAGAAAGATTTCCTCCACTTGGCGCGCATCGAGGCGGCGTTCTTTAGGCACGCGCGGCACCTCCCCGGGGGTCCGACCCGCCCACACTAGAACGCCCGCCGGTCCGCGTCGAGCGCGCCCTGCATTGCCGGATCGGAAAGCCGCCTTTCCGCTCGCAGCCTCGGCGGCTAAAATAGGCGGTCGTTGCGTTTACCCTGACCCTTCGGAGGAGCCATCATGGCGATCAGCATGTACCATGCGTCGGTCCCGGTGTTCCTGCAGCTGCTCGGCGGCCTCAAAGGCGTGCTCGACAAGGCGCAAAAGCATGCCGCCGAAAAGAAATGGGACGAGGCCACGGTCCTGAACTTGCGGCTCTACCCCGACATGTTCACCCTAGCCCGCCAGGTCCGCCAGGTCTCGGTCCATGCCCTCGGGGCCGGCACCGTTGCCGGCGTGGCCCTGCCGCAGCTCCCGGACATCGACACCTCGTGGGAGGGAATGCAATCGCGGCTCGACAAGACCATCGATTTTCTCAAAGGCTTGCGTCCTGATCAGCTCGACGGCAAGGAAGATTCGCAAGTCACGATTACCGCCGGCGGCCAGCAGCGGCAATTCCGCGCCCAGGTCTATCTCTATCATTTCGCGATGCCGAACTTTTATTTCCACGTCACGACCGCCTACAACATCTTGCGCTCGCTGGGCATCGAGATCGGCAAGCGCGATTTCATGGGCCAAATGCCGTCGTAACCGCCTTCTGCCCCACCGGCTTGCCACCGGCCGCGCGCCGGGGCCTCAAAAAATTCGCACGCCCGCCCCTGCGACGTGTTGCCGGGGCGGGTGGCGCGATCAAGGGTCGTGGCCGCCTGCCAGCGGCCTTACCCTTTGCCGGCTCCGGCGCGGCAGGGCCGCGCCGCCTCGCGATCTTCATGCTATAAGCGAGTGCGGCAGCGGTGGAGAGGGGCGGTGGATTTGCCTGCAGGCTTGCGGCTCTGCATCGAAGACGAGCCGGCAGTTGCCGATATCGACAGCATCGGCATGGCGCTCGATCACTACAATCGCGAGCATCTTGGCGATACGCGCTATTCCCGCTGCGGCGTGTTCGTGCGCAATGCCCAAGGCGAAATCATGGCGGGGCTCGTCGGATCGACCTATGCCGGCTGGCTGTTTGTCGCGATGCTATGGGTCCATGCCGAACTGCGTCGGCAAGGCATCGGCAGCGCCCTGCTGGCCGTGGCCGAGCGTCGCGCGATTGCGCGCGGCTGCCATTCGGCGATGCTCGACACGTTTTCGTTCCAGGGGCCGGCATTTTATCCGCGGTTTGGCTACCGCCTCTACGGCGCGCTCGATTACCCGCCCAGCCACCGCCGCTATTTTTTCTGGAAGCCGTTATCGGCCGAGGACGGGTCGAACCTGGTCAAATTGTTCCCGGTCTCGGTCAAGGGCGTGCTGTTCGAACAAAATCGCGCGGTTCTGCTCGAAAACGAACGCGGAGAATGGGAATTGCCGGGCGGTCGGCTCGATCCCGGCGAAAACCCGCCGGCCTGTCTTGCCCGTGAGGTGGCCGAGGAGCTCGGGATCGAGGTTACGATCGACACGATCCTTGACAGCTGGGTCTATGAGGTCTTGCCCGGCCGCGATGTGTTGATCGTGACCTATGGCGTGCGCCGCAGCCGCGACGATGACGACCTCAGGGTCAGCAACGAACATCGGCGCTATAAGCTGTTCGCCCTCGACGAATTGAATGAATTGCCGCTCGCCGAGGGCTATCGCCGCTCGATCCGCGCCTTTGCCGCGCGGTGCGGCATCGGCGACGGGTCCCGGAGCGACCGCCAATGACCTCCGACCTCGACCGGCTGCTCGCGATCATGGCCCGGCTGCGCGATCCCGAACAGGGTTGCCCTTGGGACCGCGAACAGGATTTCGCGACGATCGCGCCCTATACGATCGAAGAGGCGTATGAAGTCGCCGACGCGATCGCGCGCGGCGATACGGCGGCGCTCAAGGACGAACTGGGCGACCTGTTGTTCCAGGTCGTCTT
>JAJPIH010000041.1 GCA_021324875.1 Alphaproteobacteria bacterium | reverse complement strand
GAGAATTTCAACGCGATTGTGGGTTGGTTTAACGCCATCGTCGCGTTCAGGATGCCGCCGCCGCCCACCTGGCTGGTCGACCTGCCGCTGTTCGGCACTCAGATCGCGACGCTATGGGTCAAGGTCGAAACCAGCGGGATCGACGAACTCGCCGCCAAGGTCGCTCCTTATGCCGGCGGTGCGGCCGGCTGGGTGTTAGGGGTGTTGAGTGGGCTTGGCATCACGATCGTGCAATTGCTGCTGACCCTGGTGATCGCCGCCATTTTGTACGCCGGCGGCGACCGTGCCGAAATCATCGCCGAGCGTTTTGGCCATCGGCTGGCCGGCCGGCGCGGACGGGAATCGGTGCGCCTCGCCGGCCGCGCGATCCGCAGCGTGGCGCTGGGGGTTGTGGTCACCGCCCTGGTCCAGTCGATCATGACCGGCGCCGGCCTGGCGATCGCCGGCGTGCCATTGCCGACGGTGCTGACCGCGGTCACCTTTATGCTGTGCATTGCGCAAATCGGCCCGGGCCTGGTGCTGATTCCGGCGGTTGTCTGGCTGTATTGGCGCGGTCACGCCGGCTGGGGTACGGGATTGCTGATCTGGTCGCTGATCGTCTTGAGCATCGACAATCTGGTGCGGCCCTTGATGATGCGAAAGGGCGTGCACTTGCCGCTGGTGCTGTTGCTCGCCGGGGTCATCGGCGGGCTCATGGCGTTCGGGCTGGTCGGGATCTTCCTCGGCCCGGTCGTGCTCGCGGTCGCCTATACGCTGCTGCAGGCGTGGCTTGAAGAGGATCCGGACCCGAACGACGAAAGATTGGGCGGCGTCGAGCCGAATTCGGTCGGCTCACGGCGGCGCTAAACTCCAGGCAATGACCGGGTCGTAGATACTTCAGAGCGGAGTTGATGCGGGATTTGCAGCGCCAATGACGCCCGCCGAGACCGGGTCGCAGCCCACGACCAACGCGCTCCAAGGGTCGCCGGCGACGGCGATGCCGGCTTCGCCCGCCGCGGCGCAGACCCTGCCGGTCACCGCGCTGTTGCTCGGCGAACGCATCGACACCCGGCTCGAGCGCGCCGGCTCGCTCGACACCGCACCGCTGACCCTGAACCTTCCCGGCGGCGGGCTTGCGGTTCTGTTCCGCTATGGTGCGGTTGTCCTGTTCGGGGCAAAGGAGCCCGCGATCCAGACCTTTGTCAACGGGATCGCCGGCTCGGTCGTCGGCGCCTTTCCGGTCCCCGAACGCGAAGAGCTTCAGCTGGTGATTCGGCCCGATAGCGATCAGCCGGTCGATGCCGCCGGCAATATTACCCTCCGCGATCGGTCGATCGACCGGCTGCAGGTCGTCGCCGACGTTCTCGCCAAGAGCCTGGTGCTCGCACATTACGAGACGCGCATTGGCGAGTTGTTCGACCGCATCGAGCCGCTGGCCCTGACCCTGCGCGAAAAGGGGCGGGCCGCAGCGGCCGGCAAGGAATTGCTGCGTCATATCGGCGATGTGCTGTTGATGCAGCAACAGATGGTCGGTCGCGCCGCCACCTCGGAAACGCCGGAATTGCTGTGGGAACATCCCGAGCTCGACCGGTTCTACGCGCGACTGGCCGAAGAATATGAGTTGCGCGATCGTGACCGCGCGCTCGACCGCAAGCTCGACATTGTTTCGAATACGGTCGAGACCCTGCTCGGCCTGGTTCAGGCGCGCAGCAGCCTGCGGGTCGAATGGTACATCGTGGCGCTGATCGTCGCGGAACTGTTGCTGAGCCTCTATCCGCTGCTACTGCATCGGTAAACTTGTGGTTGGCCTAGGACTACCCGACCGGTTATCGCCGCGCGCGGCGAAACAACCTTGCGGCAATCAACCCCGCACTAAGCGCCACCAGCGACGGAAGACCGTAGCCGATCAGCGGCGCCGGCGCCTCGTGCAAATGGTTGCCGTGGCCCTGGAGATGGCCGACCCCGCCATTCGGCACGCCGCCCGCATTGGCGAAGGCTGGTGTCGTCGCCAAGCAAAAAAAGATAATTAATATAAATTTGTTCATTGTAAAACCTTTCACCGGCTGGCCGATGTCGACAAATTTTTCACTAATGGTCAAGTAACAATTTGCCGGTGCGCAAACGGCGCCCAGAAAGGGAGCGCGGCGACGGGGATCGGATCGCGTGGGTTGATCGGGTCGCGTGGCCGCCGAGCCGGATCATGGATGGCGGCCCGCTCTCGGCCGGCGGGCTTTTGCGCAAGCCCCGCCGCCGACTCCCGACAGCGGTTCAGTCCTGCGCTTCGTGTTCGGCCGGTTCCGTTTCCGGCATCTCGCCTTTCCGTTCGCGCCGGCCGGCAAACGCGGTGACCACCCCGTGCAGGGTGCGCAACTCCTGTTCGGTGCACCGCGCCCGCTGAAACAGGCTTCTGAGGTTGCGGACCATGCTCGGGCGGCTCTCGCGGTTGCGCAAAAACCCGTTCTTGACGAGCTCTTCTTCGAAATGTTCGAAAAAATTCATCAGCTCGGCTTTGCTCGCCGGCCGGCTGAGCCCGGTCGACAAAGTCTCGGGCGGCATCTGCGATCCGCCGAGGTACCACGCATAGCCGACAATCAGCACCGCCTGGGCCAGGTTTAGCGACGCAAAACCGGGGTTGAGCGGCACCGTCAGCACCGTGTCGGCATGGGTCAGGTCGTCATTCAACAGACCCGTTCGCTCCGGCCCAAACAGCACGCCGCACGGCTCATCGGCGGCGATATGACGGCGCATTTCGGCGGCGGCGTGGCGCGGCGTCACGATCCGCCGGACAAAGCCGCGCTCGCGCGCGGTGGCCGCGTAAACATGAACCAGATCGGCGGTCGCGGCGGCAACCGACGGGTAAAGCCGCGCCCGGTCCAGAACCCGGTCGGCGCCGCTGGCGGCGGCGATCGCCTTGGCCGACGGCCAGCCGTCGCGTGGCCGCACCAGCCGCAGATCGTCGAGCGCGCAGTTCATCATCGCCCGTGCCGCGGTGCCGATATTCTCGCCGAGCTGCGGCTCGACGAGGATGATCGCCGGGCCGCCGCCCGCCGCACAGCGGCGATGATCGGTGCCGGCCATCGTCACTCCCGGCGCCACCAATTCGTGCTGCCGTCGGGCCGGTCTTCGAGGACCACGCCTTCGGCCGCGAGCGCGGCGCGAATCTTGTCGGCCTCGGCAAAACGCCGCTCGCGTCGGGCCGCCATGCGCAACGCGATCTGCGCCTCGATGCGGCGGGCCTCGTCGCGCGCGCTGCCTTGCAGCCAGGCAAGCGGATCCTGTTGAAGCAGGCCCATCAATCGGCCGCCTTCTTCGAGCGCGCGCTGCAGCGCCGAGCGTACCGCATCCGAGCTGGTGCGGTTGATTGCCCCGACCAGTTCGTGCAGGCGCGAGAGCGCCAACGGCGTGTTGAGGTCGTCGCACAGCGCCTCCTTGACCGGGCGCAGCGCGTCTTCCGCCTCGCCAAAACGTTCGAACACCGGATCGCGCGACAGGGTCAGCGCCCGGTAGAAGCGGTCGAGGCTGCGGCGCGCCTGACGGAGCCGCTCCTCGCTCCAATCGAGCGGATCGCGGTAATGCGCCGACAGCAGCGCCAGCCGGATCGCCTCGCCCGGCGCCTCGTCGAGCAGTTCGCGCACGGTCAAAAAATTTCCCAGCGACTTCGACATCTTGGTGCTGTCGACGCTGAGAAAGACATTGTGCACCCAGTAACGCACAAAAGGCCGGCCGTCATGGGCGCAGGTGCTCTGGGCGATCTCGTTCTCGTGATGCGGAAAAATGAGGTCGAGCCCGCCGCCATGAATGTCGAAACTCTCGCCCAGATGCGCTTCGCTCATCGCCGAGCATTCGATGTGCCAGCCGGGACGGCCGCGGCCCCACGGACTGTCCCAACCGGGCTCTTCCGGAGCTGACGGTTTCCACAGCACGAAATCCGCCGGATCACGCTTGTAGGGCGCCACCTCGACGCGGGCGCCGGCAATCATCTCGTCGCGGCTGCGACGCGAAAGCTGGCCATAATGCGGATCGGAGGCGACCGCGAACAGCACATGGCGCTCGGCTTCATAGGCGTGGCCGGCGGCGATCAGCCGCTCGATCATCGCGATCATCTGGGCGATGTGCTCGGTGGCGCGCGGCTCGATGTCGGGCGGCAGCGCCCCGAGGGCGGCCATGTCGTCGCGGAAGGCGGCGATGGTGCGCGCCGTCAGCGCCGAAATCGGCTCGTTATTGGCGCGCGCGGCGGCGTTGATCTTGTCTTCGACATCGGTGATGTTGCGCACATAGCACACATGGTCCTTGCCGTAGAGGTCGCGCAGCAGCCGGTAGAGGACATCAAACACGACGAACGCGCGGCCATTACCGATATGGGCGCGGTCGTACACGGTCGGGCCGCAGACATACATGCGCACCCGGTTCGGATCGAGCGGTTCGAACCGCTCCTTGCGGCGGGTCAGCGAATTGTAGAGTGCGAGCGTCATGACTGAGAGTTAGCAGATCGGGCCATGGCGGTCTATCCGGTCGGAGCCGGACCCTCGCGACAAGACATTGATCTCGCGGAGGCAAGCCAATGAGCGGACCTGATCTCTCGACAATATTTAATGATAAGCTTAACCCGCCGCAAGCCTTGAAACAATGGCCGTGGATTTTGTTGTCACCGAGCGCACTGGTTTCCTGTTTCGTTGGTCGGAACACTGGTTTAACAAAACCCCCTTATTTCTAACGCGAAGAAGATGATGCGGAAGCTGCCAGCTCACTCATTCTGTTTTTCGGCAGCGCTCTGTCCGTTTGCGGCATTTTAGCCATGGCGCCGCTGCCCTTTCGTGACAAGGACGGTGACGACGGTCCCGAGGCGGATGATCATTCACGCCGATTAACCGGGGAGGGGTCCGGGTAGCAAATAAGCGGGATCAGCAGTCGGTCGCTGTTGCCCTCAGGCTCGGCTCTGGCCTAATTTCTGGTTGGCTATAACACTGAGTGTGGGATGATCACTGTCGGAGCGTTCGAGGCCAAGACCCGCCTGTCGGCGCTGCTCGATCGGGTCGCGGCGGGTGAAGAGGTGGTCATCACCAAGCATGGCAAACCCGTCGCCCGACTCGTCGCAGAGCGGCACGCCGACCGAACGCGAGCGAGGGAGGCCTTCGAAAAGCTGAAGGCGCTGCGCAAAGGCACGACCCTCGGCGGTCTGTCGTGGAAAGAGCTGCGAGACGAGGGGCGTCCGTGAGCGCGGCTGTGATCGACTCCTCGATTGCGCTGACCTGGTGCTTCGACGATGAGGCGTCGGCGCAGACCGATGAGCTGTTTGAGCGGGTTCGCGACGACGGCGCCATGGTTCCGGGGCTCTGGCATCTGGAATTGAGCAACGTACTCCTCCAGGCCGAGAAGCGCGGCCGGATCAGCCGCGCCGATGTGGCGACACGGCTCACCCTGATTGCCGACTTGCCGATCTCGACCGATCCGGAAACGACCGCGAGGGCTTGGCGCGAGACCCTCTGGCTCGCTCGAGAGGAAGAGCTGACGGCTTACGATGCGGCCTACCTCGAACTGGCTATGCGGCGAGGCCTGCCGCTGATGACCCTCGACGCGGAATTGGCCGGTGCGGCCAAGCGGCTGGGGGTTAAAGTATTCCCCTGATTAGCGGCGTGCATCCAGCCGACTCAGCCGCTCGGATGGGGGGAGACAGCAATGAAGTTTGGCATCTTCTATGAGCTGCAACTGCCGCGGCCCTGGCAACCGGACAGCGAATTGCGCCTCTACCAGAACGCGCTCGACCAGGTCGAACTCGCCGACCGCCTCGGTTACGACTTCGCCTGGGAGGTCGAGCATCACTTCCTCGAGGAATATTCGCATTCGCCGGCCCCCGAGGTGTTTCTTGGCGCCGCCAGCCAGCGCACCAAACAGATCCGGCTCGCCCATGGCATCATGCAACTGACCACGAGCCCGCCGGCGCGGGTCGCCGAGCGCATCGCCGCCCTCGATCTGGTCAGCCGCGGGCGGGCCGAATTCGGCATGGGCGAGAGTGCCAGCAGCACCGAGCTTGAGCCGTTCGGGATCGCGTTCGACCAAAAACGCGCGGTGTGGGAAGACGCGGTGCGCGCGATCATCCCGATGTTCCGCGACGGTGGCTGCGAATATCACGGGCCCTATTTCGATTTTCCGCTGCGCAATGTCGTACCCAAGCCGGTGCAGAAGCCGCATCCGCCGCTGTGGTGCGCCTGCTCGCAGCTGGAGACGATCGAGATGGCCGGGCGCCGCGGCTTGGGCGCGCTCGCCTTTCAATTCCTCTCCGCCGAGGCGGCGCATGCCTGGGTCCACGCCTATTACAACGCCTTCACCAAGCGCCTCGACAAGCTCGCCGATTACCAGACCAACCCCAATCTGGCCCTGACCAGCTATTTCATGTGCGCCCCGACCGATGAGGAAGCGCGCCGCCGCGCCGACGGCATCCCGTTTTTTCAATTCGCGTTGCGCTTTTACGGGCTGAGCCCGACCCGGGAACGGCCCAAGCCCGGCGAAGTCAACCTCTGGGACGAATACGAAAAGTGGAAGCGCGCCAATCCCGACGGGTTGCGTCGCGCATTGTCGGGCGGGTTGATTGGCTCGCCCGAGACGATCCGGCGCAAATTGCGCCGGTTCGAGACCTCGAACATCGACCAGGTGATTTTTCTAAATCAGGCGGGCAACAACACCCACGAGCATATCTGCGAAAGCCTCGAACTGTTCGCGCGCGAGGTGATGCCCGAATTCCACGACCGCGAGGCCGAGCATCAGCAATGGAAAGAGCGCGTGCTGGCCGGCGAGATCGAATTGGAAGAGATCGACACCACCCCCTACCGCGATCGCTATGGCCCCAATTCGGTGCAGGTCACCCGCCCCGCCGCGGCCGCGGAGTAGCGACTTGCCGCCGCCGCCATTGCCCGAATTGCGCTTTGCTGAGATCCCCGAGGGCGCGCGCGATCGCTACACCGGCGACCGGTTCTGTTACATGGAGGCGGGCGAGCCGGGTTTGCCGCCGGTGCTGATGCTGCACGGCATCGGCGCCAATTCGCTGCATTGGCGCTTTCAATATGCCGCGCTGGCGGAGCGCTTTCGGCTCGTTGCGTGGAATGCGCCCGGCTATCTGTTGAGTGACAATCTGCGCGCCGAGACCCCGAGTTGCCGAGATTATGCCGATGCACTCCGCGATTTTGTCGGCGCGCTCGGCATCGACGTCTTCGATGTGGTCGCCAATTCGTTTGGCACGCGAGTGGCGCAGGGTTTCGCCCATTTTCATCCGGGCCGGATCGGCCGCGCGGTCTTTACCGGCGCCAGCGTGGCCGCGGGCACGCCCTCCGCCGAGCGCGCCAGGGCCCTTGCCGCGCGGGTGCAGATGATCGCGCGCGGCGGCTATGCCTTTGGCGCCCGGGTTGCGGCCCTGCTCGGTTCGGCGGCCACGGCCGAAACCGCAGCCCTCGTGCAGCACACATTGCGTGCGACCAATCCCGCGGGCTTTCTGCAGGCCGCCCGCTTTGCGGCGAGCGGCGATGCCCCGCCGCTCGGGGCCGGCCTGACAATGCCGCTGTTGCTGATCCAGGGCGAAGAGGATCGCGTCACACCCGCCGAGGTAAACGCCGATTTGCTCGGGGCGGCGCTGCCGCAGGTGCGGATCGTCAAGCTGGCCGGTTGCGGGCACTTGCCCGAAATCGAATGTCCCGATCGCGTCAACGCCTTGATCGGCGAGCATTTCGCCAAGCCGCGGTAAACCCGTCGATCAGCAACAAGGAAACGCGCATGCCCGACCCGATGCCTGCAATCAGCCTTGTCGCCGTGCCCGGGCGACGCCGGCAGACGCTCGATCTTGCCCGCGACATCGAGCGCCGCGGCTTTGCCGGCATCTACATGCCCAGCCGCTACAGCAATATCGCGCAATGCGTGGGGCTCGCCTTGGCGACCGACACGATCCGCTTTGGCACCGCGATCGCGCCAATCTATTCCGCCAGCGCCGAGGAATTCGCGGCCAACGCCGCCTATCTCGACGAGGTCTCGGGCGGCCGCTTTCGCTTTGGGATCGGCGTCGCGCACGCCCCGACCCACCAGCGGCTCGGGGTCACGGCCGGCAAGCCCTTGGCCGACACCCGCGCCTTTGTCGAAAAGCTCAAATCGTTCGACGGCCTCGGCCCGATGCCGCCGATCGTGCTCGCCGCCCTGCGGCGGCGCATGGTGGCGCTGGCCGGCGAGATCGCCCAGGGCGTGCTGTTCGCGAATGCCAGCCTGTCGCACTTGCCAAAATCGCTTGCGGCCTTGCCGCCGGAAAAGCGCGAAGATCGCGAATTCCTGATCGGCAACATGCTGCCGGTGTGCATCAGCGACGACGAGAATGCGGCGTTGGCGCTCCACCGGCGCCGACTGGAACGCTACGTGCTGCTGCCCAATTACCGCAATTACTGGAAGGAAGCCGGGTATGGCGCGGAGATGGCGGCGATCGAACAGGCTCTCGCCGAAAACCGCCGCGACGATATCCAGCACTACATGACCGACCGCTGGATCGCCGACAACACGCTTTACGGCGCGGCGACAAAAATTCGCGACCGGCTTGGCGAATGGTATGCGGCCGGGCTCAACACCCCGGTCCTGGTGCCGAACGCGCTGCATGGCAACCAGCTTGTCGCCCTTGCCGAGATTTTTGCCGCTTTCGCCTGAGGGCGGCGGCGCGGCAACAGGCCCGGCGCATAAAACAGACCGCCCGCCCGCTGAGTGCGGACGGGCGGCCCGGTTACCGGCGATAAAAGCGGCCGCGGTTTTAGAAGTCCATGCCGCCCATGCCGCCCGGAGGCATTGCCGGGGCCGTCTTGGGCTCGGGCTTCTCGGCGACCATCGCCTCGGTCGTGATCAACAGCCCGGCGACCGACGCGGCGTCCTGCAGCGCATGGCGCACGACCTTGGTCGGGTCGATGATGCCGGCCCGGATCATGTCGGTGAATTCGCCCTTCTGCGCGTCGTAGCCGTAATTGGTGTCGGTGCTGTCGAGCAATTTGCCGACCACGATCGAGCCGTCGGTGCCGGAGTTTTCGGCGATCTGGCGCGCCGG
>JAJPIH010000286.1 GCA_021324875.1 Alphaproteobacteria bacterium | reverse complement strand
TCGTCATAGCGGTTGACGCCGAGCAGGGACAGGCAGATGCGAATTTCGTCTTCGAGTATCTCGAACAGCCGAACCACCCCCTCCGCCCCGGCGGCGGCCAGCCCATAGACATAAAGCCGGCCGCAAGCCACCGCATCGGCGCCGAGAATGATCGCCTTGACGACATCGGTGCCGCGGCTGATACCGCCATCGACGAGCACGCTTGCCCGCCCGCCGACCGCCTCGACCACTTCGGGCAGCACATCGATCGAGCCGATTCCCTGGTCGAGTTGGCGACCGCCATGGTTCGACACATAGATGCAATCGACCCCGTGTTCGAGCGCAATCCGGGCGTCTTCGGCGGTGGCGATGCCCTTCAGGATCAGCGGAATGCGGCAGATCTTCCGGATCCGCTCGATATCGCGCCAGTTGAACTGGGCCTGGTAGCTGCGCGCATCGGCGGCCCGCACCCGGCGGCGTTGATGGCGCTTGGCGATGTCGCGCTCGCGCCGGCTGTAGCTGTCGGTGTCGACGGTCAGGCAGAACCCGTCATAGCCCTTGTCTTGGGCGCGGCCGACATGCTCGTCGACCCAGGCGGCATCGCCGCGCACATAGAGCTGAAAGATCTTGAAGCCGTCGCCCGCCGCCGCGGCGGTTTCCTCGAGGCCGGGATGCGACACCGACGACAGGATCATGCCATTGCCGAATTCGCGCGTCGCCGCGGCGACGGTCGCACCGCCGCCCGGCTCGAACACTTCGAGCGAGCCGACCGGCGCGCACAGCACCGGGATGCGCAATTTGCGGCCGAACAGGCTGCGGCTGCAATCGACCCGGGACACGTCGCGCAGCACCCGCGGCCGAAAGCCGATCGCATCGAGCGCCAGGCGGTTGCGGGCCAGCGTGGTTTCCGTCTCCGAACCGCCGATCAGGTAGTCCCAGTTGTTGCGGTCGAGGTTGATGCGCGCCTGAGTGATGAATTCGTGGAGGTTCTGAAAGCGCTCCGCGATCGCTTCGGACATGGTGGACGGACCTCGCTGACAGGGAACGGGATCGGCATTGCCGGAAAAGACGGAGACGCAACCTAGCCGAGCGGCGGCGCGCCGGCAATCACCGCCGCCGCGGTCGGTTTTTGCGCTTCCGCGCGGCAGGGCGCTGTCGCTACGATAGCGCCGAGAGTTTCTACGACAATCCTGCCCCAGAGGAGACAAAGCATGCCGCGTATCCTGACCCCGGCCACCCATTCCGAGGAAACCTTGCAGATCGCTTACGACCTGCTGCCGACAGGCTGGAAACTCGTCACCGCACCGCATGGCCGCCCCGAGTTCTGGGATATCCTGAAAGACACCGAATACTATATCGGCGCCGGCCAGTTTCCGCACGGGCCCGAGTTTTACCAGCGCGCGCCAAAGCTCAGGATCGTGCAAACCTTGAGCGCCGGCTACAACACCTATGACCTCGAAGCCGCGCGCGCCGGCGGCGTGCCGATCTGCAACAATGGCGGGGCGAATTCGACCGCCGTCGCCGAACACGCGATGATGCTGATGCTGGCGGTCAGCCGCAAATTGATCTGGCTGCATGAAGGGGTGGCGTCCGGCCGCTGGCGCGGCAACGACTTCAATGCCGCCAAGCTTTATGAGCTTGAAGACAAAACCCTCGGCATCATCGGGCTTGGCAATATCGGCAAAAAGGTGGCGCGGCGCGCCCGCGCGTTTGACATGTCCATCAAATATTACGACATCAACCGGCTGACCACCGACCAGGAAGACCAGCTGGGCGTGCGCTTTGCGCTGTTCCCGGAGCTGTTGAAGACGTCCGACATCGTGACGTTGCACGTGCCGCTCGACAAATCGACGCACAATCTGATCGGCGAGCGGGAACTCGCGATGATGAAGCCGACGGCAATTCTGATTAACACCTGCCGCGGGCCGGTCGTCGACGAAAAGGCGCTCTATCGCGCGTTGCGCGACGAAAAGATCCTGGGTGCGGGGCTCGACGTGATGGTCGAGGAACCGCCGCAGCCCGACCATGAATTGTTCACGTTGAAAAACGTGATCTTCAGCCCGCACGCCGCCGGTCCGACCTGGGACAATCACTGGAAGCGGTGGCGCAACGCCTTCGACAATTTCGAGCGAGTGGCGCGCGGGCAAAAGCCGTTCTGGATCGTCCCGGAATTGCGCGACTGAATTCCGGGTTACGCTGTCCGCCGGGCGGCGGGCGGGGCGAGCCGGCAGCCGGGTTCACCCGCCAGCCCCCTTCCGGCGGATGCCGCCGCAGCGTCATCAACAACAAGGAGGCAGGCCGATGTCCGACGGATCGGCAGGATCGGGCGCGGCACAGGCCGGCACGGAATTCGATCTGCGCCCCGGCGAGGTCGCGGTCGATCTGCCCGCCCACAGCGACGCCGGCGTCTTTTTCATCGGCACGATCCACACCCCATGGCGCAATCGCCGCGACTGCCCCAAGCGCGGCAGTCTGGACGGCCCGGTCTGCACGATCATTGTCGACGAACGCTGGCGACGGGCGCTGGCCGGGCTTGACGGTTATCGCCGGGTGCAGGTGCTGTATTGGATGCACCAGGCGCGCCGCGACCTGGTCTTGCAGACCCTGTCCGGCGGGCAGACAACCGGCACCTTCGCGCTGCGCTCGCCGGTGCGCCCCAATCCGGTCGCCTCATCGGTGGTCGAACTTGTCTCCTGCGACGGCGCAAGCCTGCAGGTGCGGGGCCTCGATTTCTCGACGGTACGCCGCTGATCGACCTGAAGCCGGATTATCCGCCGCAAGCCGCGCCGCGCTAGGCCGATCGGCAAAGCCGGGAGCCCGTTCCCCGCTGCGCCGGTCTTGCATAACGGCGCCGCAAGGATCAAGACGAGGAGGCGATTTCGGCGGCGGCCGACCGATATCCCGCCGCCGACGCTCGGGCGTGAGGCAAGACCATGTCGCGGCTCACCGTGCGCATCGATTTCGACGAACAGCGGGCGATCGGACCGGGCAAGATCAAATTGCTCGAGCTGATCGACCGGCACGGCTCGATCTCTGAGGCCGGCCGGCAGATGGGCATGTCCTATCGGCGCGCCTGGCTGCTCGTCGACAATCTCAACCGCTGCTTCCGCGCCCCGGTGGTGACCTCGCAGGCCGGAGGTCAGCATGGCGGCGGCGCCTCGCTGACCGAGTTCGGCTATGCCGTCGTCGAACATTACCGGGCGGTCGAAAGCGCCGCCCATACCGCCGGCGCCGCTCATATCGAAGCGCTGGCGGCGGCGCTGGCCGATCATCCGAATATGCCGCCGCGATCGCGCGGCCGCAGAACCCGCCGTCCGGCGGCCGGCACCGGCTGAGGTCGCATCCCGGGTTGCCGCCGGCGGGGCGGGTCAGCGGAAGCCCGGGGTATAGCCCTTGCGCGGATACTCTTCCCAATATTGCCGAAACCCATGGGCGGTGGTTTCGCTGTGCGGATGGGCGCGCAATTTGGCGACATCGATGTCGATGCCGAGCCCCGGGGCGGTCGGCAGATCGATCCAGCAATCGGCCACGGCCAGCGATTGGACGGCAATGTCGCGGCACAATTCCTCGAAATTGACGAAATACTCGGCAATCCGGAAATTCGGGATCAACGCCGCAAAATGCACCGTCGCCGCGAGCCCGACCAGCGTGCTATTGTAGTTGTGCGGTGCAATAACCACCGCCTGCGGCTGCGCCATCGCGGCAATATCGAGCATCGCGCTGATGCCGCCGACAACGCAGATGTCGGGGTTCAAGATGTCGGCGGCGCGGGTCGCCAGGCACGCGAAAAAAGCCTCTTTTGTGTACAGCGCCTCGCCGGTCACGATCGGGATCGGCACCTGCCGGCGGACCTCGGCGCCGAGCTCGATGTTTTCGGCAAGACACGGCTCCTCGTACCAATCGACGCCGAACTCGGCGAGACGGCGGCCGATGCGGATCGCGTGCTGCGGCGCAAAGCGGCGATGCGCCTCGATCAACAATTCGAACTCGGGACCGAGCGCCGCGCGCATCGCACGCACATGCTCGATTGCAAAATCCTCGTCGCGGCGATCGACATAGTTGCGCCATGGTCCGGGAAACGGGTCGAATTTGGCCGCGGTGAACCCCATCGCCTTGACCCTGAGCCCGCATTCGACGCGCTCGTCGATCGTCGCACCCCGTGACCAGCCATTGGCGTAGATGCGTACCCGTTCGCGTGAGGCGCCGCCCAAGAGGTTATAGACCGGCAGGCCGGCACGCTTGCCGATAATGTCCCAGGAGGCGATTTCGACCGCGCTCCACGCGGCAAACAATTCGGGCGAGCCGCGCTTGATGGCAAAGTCCTCAAACATGACCTGCCCGGTATGGCGGATGTTGAAGACGCTGCGGCCGACCAGATGCGGGGTCATCGTGCGGATGCATTCGGCGACGACCGTTTCTTTGCCGTGCGTGACATAGGCCTCGCCCCAGCCATGCAGGCCATCCTCGGTCTCGACCCGACAGAACAACAGGTCCTTCGAGCTGCCGGTGCCGAGAATAAAGGTTTCGATGCGGGCGATCTTCATGGGCTGGCCCTTTCCCAACGACCGGATCGACAATGACGGCGCAGTTGCGCTATGGCCAAAGCTAGCACCGGGCGAGCGCACTCCGCCAGGGCCGGGCGTTGCGGGCGCGGCAAAGTGCGCCGCCACAGGCCCGCGGGGATCGCGTATTGCCGGGGATCGGAGAAACCGCAAACGGAGCTGGCATGGCCGATCAATCACAACCGCTTACCGGCATTGGCGCCGCCGCCGGTGAGCATGACCACAACCGGCGCGACTTTCTGCTGCTGGTCGCCGGGGCGGTGGGCGCGGTCGCGGCGGTGAGCGCTGCTTATGTGCTGGTCGACACCCTCAATCCCGCGGCCGATGTGCTTGCCGCCGGCGGCCCGGCCGATGTCGATTTGACCAAGCTCGCGCCGGGCCAGCAGGTCGTCGTGTTGTGGCGCGGCCGGCCGATCTTTGTCGTCGACCGCACGCCCGAGCTGTTGAAGGAATTGCAGGACCCCAAGCTGGTCGACCAGCTGTCCGACCCGAATTCGACCACCGATCAGCAACCGCCTTACGCGCGAAACTGGCACCGCTCGATCAAGCCGCAATACGCGGTGCTGGTAGGCGTGTGCACGCATCTGGGCTGCATCCCGCTGTTCTTCCCCAAGCCCGACCCGGCCAATCCGGCGCCGAACTGGCTTGGCGGCTATTTCTGACCGTGCCACGGCTCGAAATACGACCTCGCCGGCCGGGTTTATGCGGGTGTGCCCGCACCCTACAACCTGCCGGTGCCGCCCTATTATTTCCCCGACGACAAGACGTTGCGCATCGGCGACAATCCCAAGGGGCAATCCTGGGATTTCAGCTCGATCGTCCAGATCTGAAGGCAGCGCCGCAAGACGGCGGATGAAGCGACCTGCGGCACCTGGGCCAGACCGGGCTGACCGGCGCGGCCCTGGGGGTTGGGGCGGGTGCCGTTGGGAGACGGCCGCGCGCCGCTTTGGCGCGGGTGTGAGCGGACCCGATACTGATCCTTAGGTCTCGGGATCAGCTCGCGCGCCGGCGAGAAGCACGCCGCGGCGGCGAAAGACGCGCCGGTGTGTCCTGACCCAGCGAGGCCTCGGGATCGCCGCGCGCGATCGGGTCGATCGCATTGACATTGACGGCGTTCGCCTGCATGCGCTGCAGCAGGCGGGTCAAGATGCGGATTTCATCGCCCGTAAACGGCGCCAACAGCCGCCGCTCGCGCTCTTTGGCGATGACGATAATCTTGCTGTGCAACTCGACACCCGATGGGGAGAGTTCGATCAGCCGTTCCCGGCTGTCCGCCGGATTGGGCAAGACCCGCACCAGCCGACGGCGCTCCAGACCGGCGAGCGCCCGGCTTATCGCCGCCTTGTCCACGCCCATGATTTGCGAGGCCCGCTGCGCGGTGATGCGCGGCGCGATCGCCAAGATCCACATCAGTCGCCACTCGGTAAGACCGATATTGTAGAGGCGGCGATAGAGGCGCGACCCGCCGATTGAAAGAATGTTGGCGATTGCGCCGATCAGATAGGGAATGGATCTCCCGAAATCGTCGCTGACTTTTGCTTCCACGGCCAGGTGGGCCCGCGAAGCGCCGCGCGTCGGCATGGCCAGGCACCTCCGTTTGGTTGACAGAACAATCAAAACTTGCAACCATTTCAATCCTCAGAGGGAGGATAGCCATGTTTCTGCGCAATTGCTGGTACGTCGCCGGTTGGAGCCACCATTTTCCCGAGGGTGGCTTGGTAGCGCGGACGATCCTGGGCGATCCGATCGTGTTTTATCGCAAAGGCGATGGCGGCATCGTCGCTCTCGAGGACCGTTGCTGTCATCGCCACGCGCCGTTGTCGCGCGGCCGCATCGAAGGCGACGATCTGCGCTGCATGTATCACGGGCTGAAATTCTCTGCTTCCGGCAAATGCATCGAAATCCCGCAACAAGACATCATCCCGTCGACGGCGGTCGTGCGCAGCTACCCGGTTGTTGAGCAGGATTGCTGGGTGTGGATCTGGATGGGCGATCCCGCACGCGCCGACGACGCGGTGATCCCCAGAGCATTGAACCATAACGACCCCGACTGGTTCATGCTGACCGGCGAGCTCACTTATGAGGCCAATTACGAGCTGATCAATGACAATCTGCTCGATCTCTCGCATCTCAGTTACGTGCACCAGAGTACATTGGGCCGCAACAGCATGAGCTGGGGCGAAAGCCGTCCGAGGACCACGGCGATCGATCGCGGCGTCCGCATCGAACGATGGGTCGTCAACCATCCTCGACCGTATTATTTAAAGTTGCCGGCCGGGTCGCTGTCAGATATGTGGGCGTCCTACGACTATGTAGTTCCCGGTGTGTTTCTGCTCGCGACAAAATCCTACCCGCTGGGGGCGGCGGCGCAGAGCTCCATGCGGGCGCCCCGCGCGGAGCCCGACTGGGTCTCGTCCACCTCGCAGGCGGTTACCCCGATCTCGGAAGACAAGACCGTCTATTTTTACTCCAGCTGTCTCAGCCGGCGCCTCGCCAGCGAAGAGCACGCGCGCGAACAGATGGCGGTGATTGAGCGGGCCTTCTCTGAGGACCGGGCGATGATCGAAGCCCAGCAGCAGATCATCGCCAGCACCCGCCAGTCGCGCATGCTGCAGCTGGCCTCGGACGGTGCGCTCAACCGGTTCCGGCGGCTGATGGCTGGGCTGATCGCGGCCGAACAAGAAACCAACCCGACCCTCAGCGTGGAGGCAGCACATGCTGTTGCGTAACGCCTGGTACATCGCCGCCTGGGCGGATGAATTGCGCGGTGAACAACCGTTGGCGCGGCGGATCTGCAACGAGCCGATCGTGCTGTTTCGCGACGGCGGCGGCCGGGTCGGGGCGCTCGCCGACCGCTGTTGCCATCGCGCCGCTCCGCTCAGCATGGGCACCGTCGTCGCGGAGGGCATCCAGTGCGGCTATCACGGCTTGATCATCAATCGGTCCGGAGCTTGTGTCCATATTCCCGGCCAGCGACAGATCCCGGAAGATGCCCGCGTGCGCAGCTATCCGGTCGGCGAGAAAGACCAGCTGGTGTGGATTTGGACGGGCGAGCCGGCGCAGGCCGATCCCGCCACGCTCGTCGACTTCCCCTATCACAATGACCCGAAAACCTGGCCCAATCGGCATGACGTCTATCCGATCAAGGCCCATTACATGCTGATGGTCGACAATCTGATGGACCTGACGCATCTCGGCTATCTGCACGCGCGGACCGTGGGCGGCAACCCCGCGGCCCATGTCGACGCGGAAATGAAGACGGTGCGAACACCGACCGGCGTCAAATTCACCCGCTGGATGCGCAACTCCCTGCCGCCGCCAAGCTATGTGAAAGCCGCCGGCTTCACCGGCCGGGTCGATCGCTGTCAGGAATTCGAATTTGTCGCCCCCAGTACGGTGCTGCAATGGACCGGAGCGATCGAGGCGGGGACCGCGTTTGCTGATCCGGAGCGCGATTTTCGCTTCCAATTCCGGCTTTTTCACGGGCTTACACCGGAGACCGACACCAGCTGTTATTATTTCTGGTCGGTCGCGAACGGCTATCGTCAGGACGACCCATCCGCGACCGAGCAGCTCTATCAAGAGATTGCACCGACTTTTGTTGAGGACCGGGTCATGGTCGAGGCCCAGCAGGCGCGGATCAGTGAACTCGGCGAAGCGGGCCTCGTCGACATCGCCTCCGATACCGCGCGCATGCAAATGCGGCGGATCGGCGAGCGGCTGATGGCAAAAGAACTTGCCGTCGCCGCAAAATGAGGCGAGCGTCGCGGGCGCCGCTCGCTTG
>JAJPIH010000265.1 GCA_021324875.1 Alphaproteobacteria bacterium | reverse complement strand
TGGCGTTGGTCATCGTCTTGGTCGCGTTGGCGCCGCCGAGCGAGGTGATCGCGAGCAGCATCGCGACAATGCCGAGATAGATGCCGGTGAACCGGCGGAACTCGGCCTCGGACGCGGCCCGCGGGTGGTCCTCCTCGCCGTGGATCTTCTCGGCAATCTCGGTAGCTTCCACCCTCTGCTCCCCGATCCTGATCGCTGGCCGCGAGATTGACCGATTCACATTCGGGGTCAAGCCCGCCGCGCCGCCCCCGCTACAGGCGCAACCGGGCAGCCCCGCGCGCTACGGGTAGGCGTAGCCCGGATAGCCATAGGCGACGCCGGAATAGGGCTGCGGGGTCGGGTAATAACCCGGGGCGGGGGCATAATAATAGCCTGTCGGCGGCGGGTAATAAGCCGGCGGCGCGGCATAGGCGGGCGGCGCCGCCGCTGCGACGATTGCGCCGGCGACGACGCCGCCGAGGAACCCCAGCGCCACGGCAGCACCGGCATTCGCATGGTGCGCTTGCGCCGGGTGCGGAAGACCGCCGACCGCCACGGCCACCAGCATCGCCGCCAAGGCCGGGCCACGCGCCAGGTTCGCCGCGCGACCGACAACGCCGGGCGCCCTTGCGGGCGGTGCGGTGCTTTTGGTCGGCGGCAACGGAATCAGCATCTTGTTCTCCACTGGGCAGATCGTATCGATCGCGTGAGGTTTGCGATCGGCGCACTCGATGTTGGGCGCGGCGGCGGGCGGTGCCAGGATGGAGGTGCCGAGGTCGATTTCGTGCAGCAGGCCGCCAGCGCGTTCACTCGATCTTCCGCCGACAAGCGCGCTCAAATCCCCGATATGTTCGCGGGCCGACGCGGCGGCCGGAACCTTCGCCCCTCAGGCGCCGAAAAAGAAATAGCCGAGCGCGAGCAGCGCATAGACGCCGACCAGCAGCAGGCCCTCGAACCAGGTCGTCTCGCCGTCACTGGCGATGGTGTTGACGATCCAGGCGGTGCCGGCGATCGCAAACAAGTCGAGCGGGTTGGTAAAGACCAGATCCATCGGGTGGCCGATCAGCCACGAAATCAGCACCAAGAGCGGCGCCATGACCAGCACGACCTGGATTGCCGAGCCGATGCAGATGTTCATGACCAGGCCCATGCGATCGCGATGCGCGAAATAGACGGCCGCGAACACATCGGCGATCGTCCCGACCAGGGCCAGCACGATCAGACTCAAAAACAGCTGCGAGAGGTGCGATTGCGCGGCGGTCGGCGCCAGCGCCTCGGCGGCGATTTCGGCTTCGACAGCGATCAGCGCCGTCCCTGCGGCCAATACCGCCAGCGCCCGCCACGCCGGCCAAGCGGGTCCGGCGCGCGGCTCGTCCTCGGCAAAGACGTCGCGATGCGTGATGAGCGTGTAGATCAGGTTGCCGACATACAGAACGATCAAGATCACCGAGGCGCCAAGGCTCAGCTCTTCATTGGTCAGAGCGATGTCGCCGTGCCGCCCGGTCGCCTCGCGGGCCAGACCGAACACCGCCGGGAACAGCAGCGCAATGACCGACAGCACCAGCAAGCTCGCGAAGCGCCCGGCGGTTTCGCGCTGAAATTTTTGCCGCTCGCGGGTCAGGCCGCCGACCATCGCCGCCAATCCAAGACCGAGCAGACAGGTACCGATGATCGAGCCGGTAATCTGCGCGCGCACCACGTCGGGCCGGCCGGTCGCCAAGACAAACAGCGCCAAAATCAGCTCTGCGATATTGCCGAAGCTGACATTCAACAGCCCGCCCAGCGTCGCACCGGCGCGGTCGGCCAGTTGCTCGGTCGCCTCGCGCAGCCATTCGGCGAGCGCGATGATCGCAATCGCGGCGCTGCAAAAGAGCCACACCGGCCCGGCCCCGAGAAGATAGCGCAGGCCCAGCGACACCGGCACCGAAAGCAGGAGAAGCCCCCTGATCACCGGCGGTGCCGCGCCGGTTTTCGTTGGCTGGGGCCGGCGGCGCGGGCAACATGCGGGGTCGCGTGTCGGGCCCGGCGCGGCGTCGTCCGCGGGGGCAGGGATCTCGACCAACAACGGGGGTGCGCGGTGAACATCGCTAAGGTCGAAACCTTTCAGCTGCGCTGGTCAGAAGACGATCGCCCCGAACAAGGCAGCGCCTGGGTTCGCATCCACACCGAGGATGGCCTGAGCGGCATTGGTGAAGCCTCGCCGATGCAAGGCGGGCTTGCCTCGCTCGGCATTGTCGCGCGCAATCTGGTGCCGGTGCTGATCGGCCGCGACGCGCTCGATCACGCCGTCTTGCATGACGCGATGCTTCACCAATTCGCCAAGCTCGGTCCAGAGGGCGCGCTGACCGGCGCGCTTGCCGCTGTCGACATCGCACTCTGGGACCTGAAAGGGAAGCTGCTCGGCCAGCCGATCTACAAATTGCTGGGCGGCGCATGGCGCGACACCTTGCCGTTTTACGCCTCGATCGGCGGCAATGGCGAGCGCAGCCTCGACGAGGTCCTACGGGTGGTCGAGGCGCGGCTCAAAGACCAGCCGGCGGCGGTCAAGATCCGCCTCGACAATGACCGGACCCGGCCCGACCGCGACATTGCCGGCGACATCGCCAAGGCGCGCGCCGTTCGCCAACTGGTCGGCGACGGTTTTCCGCTCGCCTTCGACGCCAACAACGGCTATTCGCTCGGCGGCGCGATCCGGGTCGGCCGGGCGCTCGAAGAGCTCGGCTATTGGTGGTTCGAAGAGCCGGTCCAGCATTACCACATCAAGGCCATGGGCGAGGTCGCGCGGCGCCTCGACATCACCGTTTCGGCGGGTGAACAGACCTATACCCTCTCCGGTCTGGCCGACCTGATCGAAGCCGGCGTGCGTATGGTCCAGCCCGACATCGTCAAGATGGGCGGCATCACCGGCCTTGGTCGCTGCGCGGCTCTCGCCCACGCCCATGGCGTGGAACTGGTCCCGCACCAGACCAGCCGACCATCGGCCACACCGCCAATCTGCACCTCTGCGCCACCCTGATGCACATGACCAAGCCGTGCGAGTGGAACGACCCGTCGCGGCGGCAACATGCGGTGTTCGAGAATCCGCCGCGGCCGGTGAGCGGCCTGTTTCATCTCGCGAACGGACCGGGGCTCGGCCTGATCGTCAACGAGGCCGAACTCGCCCGCCGCCGGGTTGCGCCGGGGTGAAGGAAGACCGACGGCGGGCGCCGGTGCAGCCGGTTCAATTCTTGTCGATGTTCCAGAACACGATCAACGGCGCGTGCAACACGCCGCTGATATTCGCGCGCCACGCGAAGGGCTGCGTGTATTGGGCGACCGGAATGTCGGGCAATTCCTCCCACAGATGGCGATGGAGCGCCTCGAGCGCCGCCTTCTGATCGCCTTCATCGGCCGCGGCGACATACGCCGTGGGCAGCGCCTCGGTTTGGGCGTCGCACGGCCAGCCGAACCAGTTTTTGCCGTCGCAGGCGGAGTTGATCGTGAAATTGGTCAATGGCGAGGTCATAGCGCTGCCGCGGACCGCTGCGGCTGGTCAAATCGATAAAGCATTTTCGCGCCGCTTTTGCGCCGATTGCGCGGGCTGTCGTGTTTGTCGACAGTGGTGCGTTTTGTGCTGAACCGGCGGCCGCGCCCGATATCGGCGCCTACGCCCCCGGATCTGCGGGAGGAAAGACGAGACATGTCCGGCGACCGGCTGGGCGACGCTGCGAACGCGGTGGTAACCGGAGACCGTAAAGGCTGGGTTGCGGTGCTGGTTGGGGTCTATCAGGGCATTTCGGTCGACCGCATTTTCCTGATCGCCGCCGGCGTGACCTTTTATGCGATATTGGCGCTGTTTCCCGGGATTGGCGCCCTGGTCTCGGTCTATGGCCTGTTCGCCGATCCCGGGGCGATTGCCGCACAGCTCGACACGCTTTCGGGGGTGGCGCCCAGCGGCGCCACGGCAGTCATTCACGATCAGCTGGTCCGATTGGCGCAGCAGAACGGCGCCGCTTTGGGCATGGGCTTTGTGCTCGGCCTCGCCGGAGCCGTGTGGTTCACCAATTCGGGGATGACCGGCCTCTTCACCGCCTTGAACGCGGTCTACGAAACTGCCGAACAACGCGGCCTGTTCCGGTATTACGCGACCACTCTGGCATTCACGACCGGGGCGATTGTCGTCGTCGTCTTGTCGATCGGGGCAACGGTTGTGATCCCGATTATTTTGCACTTTGTGCCGAGTGCGACGATCACCGCGCTGTTGCTGGACATCATGCGATGGCCGCTGCTGTTTGTGCTGAGCGCGGCGGCGTTGGCGGCGGTCTATCGCTATGGCCCGTGCCGCCCGGCGCCGCAATGGCGATGGATTGTCGTGAGCAGCGTGCTGGCCGCCCTGGCCTGGCTCGGGGCCTCGGCCATCTTTTCCTGGTATGTCGGGAATTTCGGCCGCTACAACCAGACTTACGGCTCGCTGGGGGCGATCTTCGGGTTCATGACCTGGATGTGGCTGTCGCTGATTGTGGTGCTGCTCGGCGCCAAGCTGAACGCCGAGCTCGAGCGCCATTTCCGCCGATAACGGGCCGGTGCCAGCCGCTATCCCGCGATGTCGAGGCCGAGGTCGAGGATCGGGGCGCTGTGCGTGATCCACCCCGACGAGATCAAATCGACCCCGGTTGCCGCGACCGCGGCCACGGTTTGCGGGCTGATCCGGCCGGAAGCTTCGGTGATCGCGCGCCCCCCGACCATCGCCACCGCCTCGCGTAATGTCGGCGGGTCCATGTTGTCGAGCAATACGGCATCGACGCCGACCTCGAGCGCCTCGGCCAGCTGGTCGAGCGTGTCGACCTCCAGCTCGATCTTGACAAGATGGCCGGCGCCGGCGCGGGCCCGTTCCAGCGCCGGCTTGACCCCGCCGGCCAGTGCCAGATGGTTGTCCTTGATCAGCATCGCATCGTCGAGGCCAAACCGGTGATTGGCGCCGCCGCCCAGCCGCACCGCCTCCTTTTCGAGGATGCGCAAACCCGGGGTGGTTTTGCGCGTGCACACGATCCGGGCTTTTGACCCGGCAATCGCATCGACCAGGGCCCGGGTCGC
>JAJPIH010000442.1 GCA_021324875.1 Alphaproteobacteria bacterium | reverse complement strand
ACCTGCTCACAGCAAAGAAAAAACAGAACCGCGTGCACGAATACCGCGAGATGTTCCTGGCTTGGCGGGCGCGCGGTGTCATCACCTATGCCGGCTATATCCTGGGTTTTCCCGGCGACACGCCGGAGCGGATCGCGGCCGACATCGCCACGGTGCAACGTGAACTGCCGGTTGATCTGCTCGAATTCTTCATCCTCACGCCGCTGCCCGGGTCGGCCGATCACCAACAGCTGGCAAAGAACGGGGTGTGGATGGACCCCGACATGAACAAATACGATCTCGAACACGTGACCACCGGGCACCCGCTCATGACCGCCGCGGAATGGCAGAAGATCTATCGCCGGGCCTGGGACCTCTATTATTCGCCGGAGCATATCGAGACGATTTTTCGTCGCGGCAAGGCCTCGGGAATCAAGCCGGTGCGGCTGCTCAACCATATCTTGCAATTTTATTTCACTTTTATTCAGGAAAACGTACATCCGCTGCAAGGCGGCTATTTCCGGCGCAAGCGGCGGCGCTCTCGACGCGCGGGGCTGCCGCGCGAAAATCCGGTCGTGTTCTATCCGCGCCGGCTGTGCGAGGTGGCTGCCACCCATGCCCGACTGGCGGTCTTTTACCTGCGTCTGCATCAGATCCGCCGGCGGGTCGAGCGCGACCGCAGGCCCTACAGCGATGCGGCACTGGCCCCGGCCGCCGATGCACCGACCTTCGCGCGCCTGCCGCGCGCGCCGATCGCCGACGCTGCCGCCTGAGCCGCCCGCGCATAACAAGCGCGGCTGAGCGGTAAAGCGTCAGGATTGGCGTAAGCGACCCGGTCATAGCCGCATTTGCGGCGCCGAGCCACCTGCGCCCGCGACGGCTGAAATCAATTCCCGGCGTTCACCCGATGCGACCGGTCATTTGCCCGGCGCACGCGCCCGGTGATCCGATTCCAGACGTTCGGTTAAACCTATTGTATAACAGCATGTTGGCGGGCCAGCGTGACAAGTTGGTAAACCCGTGCTAGAAAAATGAACAATCGCAGAACAGCGGCAGGTGATTGGGATGCAAGAAGTCCGCGTGACACGCAGACTGACAGCCCTCTTGCTCGCCGATGTCGTTGGCTACAGCCGCTTGATGGGGGCCGACGAGGAGCGCGCCCATCAGCGCCTCACCGATTATGTCGAGGGCCTGATCGAACCCGCCGTGGCCCGCTATCGCGGCCGCCTGGTGCGCAGCCGCGGCGATGGCTTTCTCGGCGAATTCGACAGCGCCGTCGACGCGGTGCGCTGTGCGATCGACATCCAACAGAGTTTTGCCGCGCATCCCGCGGGCGACGGCATGGAGCCGATCCGGTTGCGGATCGGCGTAAACACCGGTGACGTGATCGTTGAAGAGCAGGACATTTACGGCCACAGCGTTAACATCGCCGCTCGGCTCGAGGCGTTGGCCGAGCCCGGGGCGGTCTATGTGACCGGCGCGGTGCGCGACCAGCTGCAAGGCTATCTCGGGTTCAATTTTGAAGATCGCGGCGAGCGCTGGGTCAAAAACATCGATCATCCGATCCGGGTGTTCCGCGTCACTTATGCCGAGGCCGAGAGCGAAGCGGCTCCCGGCCGGGCGTGGCGCCGATTGCCGGCACGCCTGCGCCGGCTCTATCGCCGGCTCGTGCCGCCGCAACCGCGCTGGCAAGCGATTGTCGGCGTCGTGCTGGCGCTCGCCGTGGCTTCAGGCATCGCGGTGCAATCGCTGTGGCCAGGCGGTGGCGGACCCGAGCTGCCGCGCGCCTCGATCGTGGTCATGCCGTTCAACAATTTCAGCGGCGACCCGTCGCAAAACTATGTCGCCGACGCGATCACCGACGACGTTACGACCGATTTGGCGCGGCTCAAGGGCACATTTGTGACCGCGCGCAACACCGCCTTCACCTTCAAGGGCCGCTCGATCGACGCCCGCGACGTCGGCAAGGAATGCGGCGTGCGCTACATGCTCGAGGGCAGTATCGTCCGGATCGGGAACCGGATCGCGACCAATGTTCAGCTGATCGACACCCAGACCGGCGCCCATGTCTGGGCCGACCGCTTTGAGACCGATATCACCGACCTGCTTGCATTGCAATCGGCGGTCACCGGGCGCATCGCCGCGGCGCTTGACATCCAGCTGACCAAGGCCGAGGCCGAGCGCGCCGCGCAGCATCCCACCGCCGACCCGGACGCGGTCGATCTGCGGCTGCGGGCAATGGCGCTCGCGATCAGCGGCATCACGCCCGAGCGCACGCTTGAAGCTCAGCACCTGCTGGAACAGTCTGTCAAGCTTGACCCCAATGCCGCCGAGAGTTGGGCATGACTCGCGGAAATCTTGATGAACGAATATCTCCACCACTGGAATAATGCAGGAAAGCAGCAGCTTGACGAGGCCGACGCAGCATCGAACAAGGCACTTTCACTCGATCCAACCAATGACCAAGCCTATTACGCCCAGGCGTTAGTGCACCGCGCCAAGGGCGAACACCACGCGGCGCTCGAGGCGTTCACCCGTGCGCTTGAACTCAATCCGAACTTGCCCAAGGCACTGGCGGAAAAAGGCAACGAACTAACCCTTTTGGGTCGGCCCACGGAGGCCCCGCCGCTGGTCGAAAAGGCCATACGACTAAGCCCGCGCGACCCGGCGCTCGGCGGGTTTTATTGGATCATTGGCCGCGCGCATTTCTTTTCGGGCGATTATGCCGGCGCAATTTCTTGGCTGCGCAAATCGCTGGCGTTGCGGCGGAACGATTGGTACATCTGGCTTTACCTTGTCAGCGCCTACGCGCTGGACAATCAGCTGGACGAAGCAAAAAAGACCTTGCGGGAATTTGACAGCAGGACCCAATTTGCCGGTTACACGCTGGAGCGAGTGAATCAGGCCGAGAAAACCGGACCAAACGACAATCCCGTAGTTGTCGCGGCGCGCCAAAAATTTCGCCAGGGCTTGCAACTTGCCGGCATGCCGGCTCGCTGACAAGTTCCTGCGCCGATCCGGTACCGCCACAAATTTTGGGAGTGAACAGATGGCCGAGCCAGCAGCAGACCCACCGGCTGACACCGCGGACCCGGTTGCGAACGCAGTCGTCACTCCGCGGGCCAGCCTGTTTCTGCGCCAAATGGTCCAGGCTGCTCTCGCCAATCGGGATGCGGCCCCTCGGGCTTGGACGGCGCACGCTCACGCTCTGCTCGCAAACTTATTGATGAACGATTATTTGAATTCGTGGAACAACGCCGGCCCCAGCGAATTGCAACAGGCCCGAGAGGCGGCGGATCTGGCGATCAACCTCGACCCCGACTTGCCGGCCGCGCATCACGCTGCCGGTTTGATCAAGCGCGCACGGGGCGATCACGCCGCAGCCCTTGCCGAATTTGAACGGGCGATAGCCTTGGATGCCGGTTATGCCCGCGCCCACGCCCAGGTCGGCAACCAAAAGGTCCTGTCAGGCAGAGCGTCCGAATCGCACAGACATTTTGCCGAGGCTAGGCGGCTTAACCGGCGGCATCCGGCGATCGGCTATTTCGATTGGGGTGAGGGACGAGCCTATCTCGAAGAGGAGAATTGGCAGGAAGCGGTCAGGTGGTTGCGACGCTCGGTGGCGGCGCTGCCGACGGTGTGGTACAATCGCTGCTATCTTGCCTACGCGCAAAACCAGGCCGGAGCGACGTCCGAGGCGCGCCGGACGGTGCGGCGCTTTCTCGATCATCCGGAGTTTGGCGAGGACGGGCTCAAACGTGCGATCGCAAGGCTGCACGCCAACGCCGCGCGCAAAGATATGGGCGATTGGTTAGAGCAAATCGCGAAGTCGTGAGTGCTGCGTCGCATTCCTAGGTCATCGACCATCGGCGAAACACTGCGAAGCCCGGCTTGGGGAAGAACCTCCGAGGGTGAAAACCGCTCGGGGTAAAGGCCCGACGGTTCCCGGATAGGCCAGTCGGGCGGGGAGACGGAGATGGCCAACAACGTGGACCGCCCTTCCGCCGCACTGATATTGCGCGCGCGATCGCTGCACCGACAATCGCGGACGCCAGAGAACTCACTCGAAATACGTGAAGCGGTGCGACAGGCGCTTGCGAATCCCGCCGGCCTGGAGCCTCGTGAATTGGCGGAGACGTGGAGCCTGCTCGCCGAGACCTTGATGTGTGATTATTTGAACAGCTGGAACGGAGCCGGCACTGCCGAACTGACGGCAAGCGAGGCGGCGGTGACCCGAGCGCTCGATCTGGTTCCCGATCTTGCCGCGGCCCATTATTCCAACGGCCTCATTCACCGCGCACGCGGACGACATGAGGCGGCTCTGGCCGCCTTTACCAGGACGGTCGAACTGGACCCGGCGCTGGCTCTCGCTCATGCTCATCTCGGGGCCGAGCTCATCTATACCGGCCGCCCGCTCGAGGCGTTGCCGCGGATCGAGACCGCCATCCGCATAGCGCCCGAGAGCCCGGCGCGCCCAATGTTCGAATGGTATCGAGGGCGTGCGCATTTTTTTGCGGGCAACTATGGTGATGCGATCCCGTGCTTGCGGCGGTCGGTCGAGGGACGAGGCAACCTTTGGTATAATCATCTGTATTTGGTGAGCAGCCTGGCACTGGTGGGCGAGAGCGAGGCGGCAGTCGCGGCGTTAAGCGCGTTCGACAGAAAATTTCCTAATTTTACAGTGGCTCGGGTGATCGCCACCGAGCAGACCAACCCCAATGACAATCCGGTTGTGGTTGCGGCGCGCGCCAAATTCCACGAAGGCCTGTTGCTCGCCGGCATGCCGGCCGCGTGACGATCGCGAAGGGCTTGGCCGCGGCTAGCCCGGCGGGGCGGCGCTGCGCAACAAGCGTCGCGCGAGCGACCAGCGGTGCACCTCGGACGGGCCGTCATAGATGCGGAACGGGCGGACCTCGCGAAACAGACGCGCCACGATCGTGTCGTCGGTGACCCCGAGACCGCCCAGGATCTGCATGCTGCGGTCGACTACCCGCCAGATCGCCTCCGAGCAAATCACTTTTGCCATGCTCGATTCGTGGTTCCCACGACCGCCCGCGTCGAGCACCCAGGCCGCATGCCAAATCACCAGCCGGCTCATATGCAAATCCATCTCGTTGTCGGCAAGCATAAAGCCGACCCCCTCATGCTCGCCCAGCGGCCGGCCAAAGGCGGTGCGGCGGCGCGCATAATCGAGCGCGATGTCATGGGCGCGGCGGGCGGCGCCGAGCCAGCGCATGCAATGGGTCAGCCGGGCCGGCGCCAGCCTGACCTGGGCATAGCGAAACCCCTCGCCGATCCGGCCGAGTACCGCGCTCTCCGGCACTCTGAGCCCGTCGAGCCGGATGACGGCATGGCCCCCGGCCATAAAGCGATCGAGCGTGTCGAGCACGCGCTCGATGCGGATCCCCGGCGCCGACATCGGCGCCAGGAACATCGTCGCCCCCGCCGGGCCGCCGGCATCGGCCTCGGTCTTCGCCATGATGATTGCGAATTCCGCACCATCGGCACCGGTAATCAGCCATTTCTCGCCATCGATCACGAACTCGCCGCGATTGCCGGCCGCAACCCGCCGCGCGCTGGTCTTGAGCATCGACGGGTCGGAGCCGGCGCCGGGCGCCGGCTCGGTCATCATAAAGCAAGAGCGGATTTCGCCCGCCGCCAAGGGCCGCAGCCAGCGCTCCTTCTGCGCGCGGTCGGCGACCGCCTCCAGGAGGTGCATATTGGCCTCATCGGGGGCCGCGCAATTGAGCGCCACCGGCCCCAGCGGCGAATAGCCGGCGGCCTCGAACACCACCGCCTTGGCGCGATGGTCGAGCCCGAGCCCGCCCCATTCGCGCCCGACATGCGGCGCCAGCAGCCCGGCGCGCCGGCCGAGCGCGACCAGTTCGCGGCGCAGATCCTGGGTGGGGCCGTGCGCCGTCAGCCGCGCATCGCCCTCATAGGGGATAATCTCGTCGCGAACCAGCCGCTCGACGCGCTCTTTGAGCGCGGCAAGATCGGCGGGCAGAGCAAATTCCATGACCGGCTCCGACAGCAGGCGCAACCACCGCACGGCATCGTCGGCTGGCCGGCGGATCGCCGTCAAGCCGCGGCGTTGTTGCTATTAACGCAATTTATCTGTTGACGACGTTGCCGTTTTGTGTTTATGTTTCGTTCCGTCATTAGCCATTGCCGATTGATGCCCACCAGCGGGGAGAAGAAATTGCCGCGTTCAAACTCGTCCCTTTCTGCAACCCATCGCTCGAAATCGGCGCGCGCCGCCGCCGCACTCAGCGCCAGCCTGTTTCGACCGCGGCCGGAAGCGAGCGCGCGATCCGGGTTCGACGACCCGCAATCCTCGAGCCGTGCGGCATTGCGGCGCCGGCGCCGGGCGCTTGGTTTGACCCAGGAAGCGACCGCGCGCCTGCTCGGCATGAAGCGGCTCACTTACCACCGCATCGAGACCGGCGCCCGTCACATCCACTTTGCCGATCTCGCCGCGATTTGCGACGCCTTTCACTGCGCCCCGGGCGAATTGCTGGCCGACGGCCAGCTTGCCGCCGCCTTTACCCGCGCCGCGCACGCGCTGCTCCCCGATGCGCTCGAATAAGAAGCAGGCCCCGCATTCGGCCGAGCCCGCCCGCATTACCGGCCGAACTGCGCGGCGCAGGCAAGCGGTCGCGAGATCAGATCGCGAGGTGATACCGCCGCGGCGCGATCATCATGCCGGGCGACGGCGCGGCAGTCGGACCGTGAACTCGGTGAATAAATCGGGTTGGCTGTCGACCGCGATCGTGCCGCCATGCTGCTGGGCAACGATGTCATAGCTGATCGACAGGCCGAGACCGGTGCCCTCGCCGGTCGGCTTGGTCGTGAAAAACGGCTGAAACAGCTTGTCGCGTAATTCGGGCGGGATGCCGATGCCGTTGTCGCGCACCCGCACCTCGACCGCGTCATCGCCATCGCGCGTCGTCACTTTCAGCCTCGGTGCGAAGGAGGGATCGTCCGCCGTCGCCCGACGTTTGCGCGCCGCGTAAAAACCGTTGGCGATCAGATTGAGCAGCACCCGGGTGATGTCTTGCGGCACCACTTCGACCGGCGCCAATGGACGGGCGAAGTCACGTTCGAGGACGATGTTGAAATCAGGGTCCTGGGCGCGGGCGCCGTGATAGGCGAGGCTCAGCGACTCCTCGACCAGTTCGTTCAGATCGACCGGCCGCCGCTCGCCGCTGCCGCCGCGCGAATGCAACAGCATGCTTTGCACGATACCATCGGCGCGACGGCCGTGCTCGGCGATCTTTTCCAGATTGCCGGTCAGAAGGCCCAGCGTTTCGTCGAGTTCGGCCCGGGTCTCAGCATCGAGCGTGGCGATGCCGGCTGCCGCCATTTCTTTGATCTCATCGAGGAGTTCGACCGAGAGGCCGGCAAAATTGTTGACGAAATTGAGCGGGTTCTTGATTTCATGGGCGATGCCGGCGGTCAGTTGCCCGAGCGAGGCCATTTTCTCGGCATGGATCAGGCTCGCCTGCGCGGTCTGCAACTCGGCAAGCGCTCTTTCGGCCGCGTCGCGGGCGGCGCGGATCTCGGCCTCGGCGCGCTTCCGCTCCGTGACATCGCTATAGATAAGCACAAAGCCGCCGCCCGGCACCGCGTTGCGGCGTACTTCGAGCACCCGCCCGTCCGGGCGCATGCGCTCGAGGCGCAACTCGGCGGACGTTGTATCGCGGCGGCGGGCCAGCTCGGCCTCGACATCGGCATCGCCGAACTCACCGCGTTCGGCGAGATAGCGAATATAGGCGTCGTAGTGCGGCCGGCTGGCCAAAAACGAGGCCGGCAAATCGAGCATCTTCTGGAAATTTGTGTTCCACGCCGCCAGCCGCAGCTCGGCGTCGAACATCGCTACGCCGTCACCCATATTGTCGAAAGTGACCCGCAATTCGGCTTGGCGCTGGCGGATTTCGTCCAACAGGCGGGCATTGTCCATGGCGATGACCGCCTGCGCCGCGAAATTCTGCAACAGCCCGATCTGCTTATCGGTGAACGGCCGCACTTCCTGGCGATAGGCGGTGATGACGCCGAGCAGCGCACCGTCCTTGCGCAACGGCACAATCAGAAGCGTTCGGACACCGCCGAGTTCGACCGCGGCACGCGGCAAGCGCTGATCGGGATAGGTGTTGGAGATCTCGAGCAAATCGACAATATGAGACAGCGCCGCCCCGTTCACGATGGCGCCGAACGGATCTTCGGGCCGCGGCCGGAGTCCCGACGCCAGGAACTCCCGAAGCGGCTGCGGCGTCCCCTGGTGAGCGATCGACAAAAGGCGCTCGCCGTCATAGATCATCAGCGCGCCAAAAGACGCCTCGCACAGCGAATGCGCCTTTTCGAGGATTGCCTGGAACACCGGGGCGAGATCGCCGGGCGAGGAGTTGATAACCTGCAACACTTCGGCGGTCGCGGTCTGCTGCTGCAGCGCCTCGCGCGTCTCGTTAATGAGCCGTGCGTTTTCCATCGCGATGACCGCCTGCGCCGCGAAGTTTTCCAAGAGCGTTATTTCCGATTCGGAGAACGGCCGAACCTCACGGCGGGCCGATGAGATCAAGCCGAGCAACGTATCGTCCCGACGCAGAGGCACAAACAACACCGAGCGGATGCCCGAAAGTTCGGCGGCGCTCTGAAAAACCGGGTGATCGATTGCCGCGCAATCGACGATCTGGACAAACCGCTGCCCTTCGAGCAAGCCGCGGCTGCCTGGAGATTCCGCAGCGCGGTAACCCTGCCGCAAGATGTCGGCGAATGCGTTGGGCACGCCATGCGTTGCGACAGCGCGCAGATATTCACCGTCGTAGAGTTGCAGGCTACCATGCGCCACATCGCACAGGCTGTGCGCTTTCTCCAATATCGCGTCGAAGACAGGCGCGAGGTCGCCGGGCGAGCTGTTGATGACCTGCAATACCTCGGCGGTCGCGGTCTGCTGCTCCAGCGCCTCGCGCGTTTCGGTCAACAGCCGCGCATTCTCGATCGCGATCACCGCCTGGTCGGCAAAGGTCGTTACCAGCTGGATCTCGCGCTCGGAAAATGCCTCGACCCGCTGCCGCGCCAGCCCGATGACCCCGATCGGCTGGCCGTCGCGCAGCAGCGGCACACCAAGCATCGTATGAACGCCGCCGATGCGGGCGTCGTCCTTGGCTTCGTAACGAGGATCGGCCCAGCAGTCGAGGATGT
>JAJPIH010000436.1 GCA_021324875.1 Alphaproteobacteria bacterium | reverse complement strand
CCGCAGTGGCGCTCCGGCATGCGCGGCCTCGGCTCCGCCGACCTGGTCATGAATGTCGTGCTGCCCGAGATCGACGGCCGCATCCTGGCGCGGGCGGTGTCGTTCAAAGCGCCGCTCGGCCGCGACCCGGACACCGAAATCGACCTCGCCGGTTACCGGCCGGTTGCCGATCGCGTGAGGTTCGTCGCCGATCTGGCGCGCAACTGGGCAAGGCTGCGCCACAAGCCTCCATCCGAGCGGCGGATAGCCCTGATTCTCGCCAACTATCCGAACCGTGACGGCCGGATCGGCAACGGGGTCGGTCTCGACACACCGGCCTCGGCGGTGGCGATTATCAACGCGTTGGCGGCGTGCGGCTATCGCACCGGCGAGATGCCGGCACAGCCGCAGGCGCTGGTCGATCGGCTGCTTGCCGGCCCCACCAATGCCCGGCCAGAGCGACCGGCCGGCGAAACATTGTCTTTTGCCGATTATTCGATCTTCTTCGCAGCCCTCGCGCCGTCGGTGCAGCGCGCCATCGTCGACCGCTGGGGCCCGGGCGAGCGCGACCCCCTCTTTCGCCCGGGTCGCCTCGATTGCGGCCGGTTTGCCATTCCCGGCTTCCGCGAGGGCAACATTGCCGTGCTGGTCCAGCCGGCGCGCGGCTACAACATCGACCCGAAAGCCACCTATCACGATCCGGCGCTGGTGCCGCCGCACGGCTATCTCGCCACCTATGCTTGGCTTGCCGAAGAGTTTCGCGCCGACGCAGTCGTTCATCTCGGCAAGCATGGCACGCTCGAATGGCTGCCCGGCAAAGCCCTCGCTTTGTCTGCCGAGTGCTTTCCCGAGGTGGTGCTGCCGCCGCTGCCCCACCTCTACCCGTTTATCGTCAACGACCCCGGCGAAGGCACACAAGCAAAGCGGCGCGCGCAAGCGGTCATCATCGATCATTTGACCCCGCCGCTGACCCGCGCCGGCAGCTACGGACCAATGGCCGAACTCGAGCATCTGATCGACGAATATTACGAGGCGGGCCGGGCCGACCCGCGGCGGATCGCACCGCTCTGCGCGGCGATCCTCGAACGTGACCGCGCGGCCGGGCTCGATCGCGACTGCGCGATCGCCGCTTCCGACGACGACGCCACCGCCTTGCGCAAGCTCGACGGATTTTTGTGCGAGCTGAAGGAATTGCAGATCCGCGACGGATTGCACGTGTTTGGCCGCAGCCCGGAGGGGCGCGAGCTCGACGGCTTGTTGGCCGCCCTCGCTCGGCCGGTGCGCGGCGCCCGGCCCGAAGACCGGTCGCTGACCGCCGCGCTGGCCGAAGACCTGGCGCTCGGCGCCGATCCGCTGGCGGCGGATCCGGCCGCGCCATGGACCGGCCGCCGCCCCGGCGTATTGGGCGACCGGGCATCCTGGCGCAGCGCCGGCGACACCGTCGAGCGGCTGGAGGCGCTCGCCGAACGCCTGATCCGCGGCGAGACCCGACCTGACCCGGAATGGTCGCGCACACGGAGCGTGCTCGACTGGGTCGAGCGCTGTCTGCGGCCGGCAGTCGCCGCCTGCGGCGACGCTGAAATCGCCGGGTTGTTGGCCGGTCTCGATGGTCGCTGTGTGGCCCCTGGCCCGGCCGGGGCGCCAAGCCGCGGGCGACCGGAGGTGTTGCCCACCGGGCGCAATTTCTTTTCGCTCGACACCCGCGCCGTGCCGACCCAGACAGCCTGGCAGCTCGGCTGGAAGTCGGCGGCGATGTTGGTCGAACGCCATGCCCAGGAATACGGCTCCTGTCCAGAACGGGTCGTGCTCTCGGCCTGGGGCACCGCCAACATGCGCACCGGCGGTGACGATATCGCCCAGGCTCTGGCGCTGATCGGGGCGCGCCCGGTCTGGGAGGCGGCCAGCGGCCGGGTAACCGGGTTCGAGATCCTCCCGGCCGCGGTGCTCGACCGGCCGCGGGTCGATGTGACATTGCGGATTTCGGGATTTTTTCGTGATGCGTTCCCCGGCCTCATCGATCTTTTTGATTCGGCGGTGCGCGCCGTTGCCGCGCTCGACGAGCCGGCCGCGGTCAACCCGCTTGCCGCCCGCTTTGCCGCCGACCGCCGCACGCTCGAAGCCGGGGGCATGGCGCCCGACGCCGCCGCGCGCTGCGCCGGCTACCGCATTTTTGGCGCCAAACCGGGAGCCTATGGGGCCGGGTTGCAGGTGCTGCTCGACGAGCGGATTTGGCGGGACGAGAGCGATCTCGCGGAAGTCTGGCTCGGCTGGAGCAGTTACGCCTACGGCGCCGGCGGGAATGGCGAAGGCCAGCGGGCGATGCTCGAGCGCCGGCTCGCCGCCGCCGAGGCGGTGTTGCACAACCAGGACAACCGCGAGCACGACCTGTTGGACAGCGACGACTACTACCAGTTCGAGGGCGGCCTGGCGCTGGTTGTACGGCAATTGTCGGGGCGTGCCCCGGCGGTCTGGCACAACGACCATTCGCGGCCCGAGGCGCCCCGCATCCGCAGCCTGCGCGAGGAGATCGGGCGGGTCGTGCGCGGCCGCGCCGCCAATCCGCGCTGGATCGCCGGGGTGATGCGCCATGGCTATAAGGGCGCGGCCGAGATCGCCGCGACCGTCGATTACCTGTTTGCCTTTGCCGCCACCGCCCGGGCCGTCGACGACACGCATTTCGACGCGCTCTATGAGGCCTATCTCGGCGATGCGGCGGTGCGCGGCTTTATGGCCGAGCACAATCCGGCGGCTCTGGCCGAGACCGAGGACCGGTTTCGCGAGGCGATCGAGCGCGGATTGTGGCGCCCGCGCCGCAACGCCGTGCGCGACGCCCTGATGCGGGAGCGCGGCCGATGAGCGGGCGCGCGCCGGGCGAGGACGAACTCAATCGCCGCCATAACGAGAAGGCGGCGCGGCGCAAGGCGGTGCGCGCGCGCATCCTGGCCGGCAAGACCGAGGAACGAGGGCTGTTGATCGTCCATACCGGCAAGGGCAAGGGCAAATCGACCGCCGCTTTCGGCCTGGTGCTGCGCTGCCTTGGCCATGGCATGCGGGTCGGCATCGTGCAATTTGTCAAGGGCGCCTGGACCAGCGGCGAGCGGCTGGCGTTGGAACGCTTTTCCGATCTCGTGACCTGCCGGGCGATGGGCGAAGGTTTTACCTGGGACATGCAGGATCGCGCCCGCGACATCGCCGCGGCCCGGCGCGCCTGGGATATGGCGCGGGCGATGATTGCCGACCCCGCCTATCGGCTGGTCGTGCTCGACGAGCTCAATATCGTGCTGCGCTACGACTACCTGCCGATTGCCGAGGTCACGGCAACCCTGGCGGCAAAGCCGCGCGATTTGCATGTCGTGGTCACCGGGCGCAACGCCAAGCCGGAATTGATCGCGGCGGCCGATCTCGTCACCGAAATGAGCCTGGTCAAGCACCCCTTTCGCGCCGGCGTCAAAGCCCAACCGGGGATCGAGTTTTGACGCCGCGAGCGTTGATGCTGCAAGGCACTGGGTCTGATGTCGGCAAATCGCTGTTGCTGGCCGGACTGGCGCGCGCTTTCACGCGCCGCGGGCTCAATGTGCGCCCGTTCAAGCCACAAAACATGTCGAACAACGCCGCGGTCACCGCCGATGGCGGCGAGATCGGCCGGGCCCAGGCGTTACAGGCGCGCGCTTGCGGGGTCGTGCCGCGCAACGACATGAACCCGGTCCTGTTGAAGCCGCAATCGGAAGGCGGCGCCCAGATCGTCGTCGAAGGCCGCATCTGGCGCAGCGCTTCGGCGAGCGAGTATCGAGAATTGGCGCCAAGATTGCTGCCGCGTGTGCGGGCGGCCTTTGAACGGCTCGCCCGCGACGCCGATTTGGTTCTTGTCGAGGGCGCGGGGAGCCCGGCCGAGATCAATCTGCGCGCCGGCGATATCGCCAATATGGGTTTTGCTCTCGCATCCGCCGTGCCGGTGGTGCTGGTCGGCGACATCGAGCGCGGCGGTGTCATCGCCCAACTCGTCGGCACCCATGCTTTGCTCGACGCGGCCGAACGCGATCTGCTGGCCGGATACATCGTCAACGAATTCCGCGGGGATGTGCGGCTGTTCGCTGGCGGCATGACCGCGATCGGCGCACGCACCGGGCTGCGCGCGTTCGGGGTGGTTCCGTACTTTCCGGCTGCCGGGCTGCTGCCCGCCGAGGATTCGATGGGGTTGACGCAGCGCGCGCGGGCGGATTGGCCCGCAACCCCGTCAATGCCGGCGCTCGCCGCCGGGAACGGCGCGCGGCGACCGACGCCGCCATCTTGCCGCGGGCAACAGGCCCGGCTTGGCATCGCCGTGCCGGTGCTGCCGCGGATTGCCAATTTCGACGATCTCGACCCGCTGCGCGCCGAGCCCGATGTCGATCTGGTCATGGTGGCGCCCGGGCGGCCGCTGCCGCGGGAGGCGGCGCTGATCATCCTGCCCGGTTCGAAAGCGACCATCGCCGATCTCGCCTTTTTGCGCCGCGAGGGTTGGGATATCGATATCCTCGCGCATCGCCGCCATGGGGGCCGGGTGCTCGGGATTTGCGGCGGATACCAGATGCTCGGCCGCATTATCGCCGATCCCAACGGCATGGAGGGGCCGCCGCAGGCCGTGCCCGGGCTGGCCCTGCTCGACATCGAGACGACTCTCGCCAACCACAAGCGGCTCGGATATGTCCGCGGCCACGACCTGGCCAGTTCCATGCCGATCGCGGGCTACGAAATGCATCTCGGCCGGACTTGCGGGTCCGGTTTGGCGCGGCCGATGCTGTCGCTCTGCGGCCGTGCCGAGGGGGCCGTCAGCGGCGACGGTCTGGTCGCCGGCTGCTATGTGCATGGCCTTTTCGCCAATGACGGTTTTCGCCGCGCGCTGCTTGCGAGCCTGGGCGGCGCGGCGCGCGCGCAGGCCTATCAGCATTCGGTCGACGCGACGCTCGATGCGCTCGCCGGCCACCTCGAACAACACCTCGATCTCGACGCGCTGTTGGCCGCCTCGCGGCCGGTCGCCTTCAGCTGAAGAGGCCGGCATGCGCGGCAAGCCAGGCTCCGACAACAAGCCCCCATTGCAACAGACAGGCGTGCGTGTAGAGCGCCAGCGCGCGCGCGATGTCAGCGGGCGCCGCCTGCACCCGGCCCTCGCCGACCCAGGGATCGCAGACCATGCCTTCGGCATAGCGGCGCGGGCCGGCGAGCGCCAGACCGAGGGCCCCGGCCATGGCCCCTTCCGGCCAGCCGGCATTGGGCGAGCGGTGCTTGCCGGCGTCGCGCAGCATGATCGCCACCGCCCGCGCCGGACGCGCTGCGGGCGAAAACACCGCCGCGATCGCGATCAGCACGCCGCTGAGCCGGGCCGGAACCAGATTGACCAAGTCGTCAAAACGCGCCGCCGCCCAGCCAAAGGCGCGGTAGCGCGGCGTCCGGTGCCCGACCATGCTGTCGAGGGTGTTCGCCATTTTGTAGGCAAACAGGCCGGGCAGCCCCAGAACCAGATACCAGAACACCGGGGCCACGACCCCGTCGTTGAAATTTTCGGCGAGGCTTTCAATCGCGGCGCGCGCGACGCCATACGCGTCGAGGCTCGCAGGCTCGCGGCCGACAATGTGGCTAACGGCGTCGCGCCCGGCGACGACCCCGCCCCGGGCGAGCGCGCCTCCCACCGCGGCAACATGGTCGTACAGGCTGCGCTGGGCGACCAGTACTGCAATCAGCCAGGTTTCGAGGATGGCGCCGGCGAAGCTGCCGCGGCACAGCCGGGCGACGACCACGCCCAGCGCGGCCGCGCCGCCCACCAGCGTCAACACCGTGACCACGCCGCGCCCGCGCCGTGCTGCTTCGCTGCGCGTCGCGCGGTTCAATTTGCGGTCGAAAAAAGCGACGGCCCGCCCGGCGACGGCGATCGGGTGCGGGACATGGGAAAACAGCAGCGGCATGTCGCCGAGCCACGCATCGACCGCAAGCCCGGCGGCCAGCAGCAGCAACGGGTCGGCGGCAGCCGCGGACATGGCGCGGCTAATTACGGTGGACTTCGAAGGAGGGTCAAGCGATGACCGAGACTGGGGTCGTGCTGTGCGGGCATGGGAGCCGCGACCCCGAGGCGATTGCCGAGTTCGAACGCCTGGCCGCGGCGCTGCGCGCCCGTTTGCCGGGTCTCGGCTTTGCCGCGGGCTATCTCGAATTCGCGCGCCCGACCATCCACGAAGCCCTTTCCGGTCTCGCCGCAAGCGCCGCGCGCCGTATCCTCGCCATTCCCGGCATGCTGTTTGCGGCGAGCCATGTGAAGAACGACCTGCCCTGGGAGATCAACAGTTTTGCCGCCGCGAATCGCGGTATCGAGGTCGTACTCGGACGCGATCTCGCGATCGATCCCAAATTGTTGCGCGCGGCCGCCGCGCGCATCGCCGCAGCGATGCCGCCGGGCATCGCCCCGGCCGACACCGTGCTGGTCGTGGTCGGCCGCGGTACCAATGATCCCGACGCCAATTCGAATATCTCCAAAGTGGCGCGCATGCTTTGGGAGGGAATGGGGTTTGGCTGGGCCGAGACCGCTTACAGCGGCGTTGCCTATCCCCGCGTCGACCAGTCCTTGAGCCGCGCCGCCCGGCTGGGTTTTCGCCACATCGTGGTCTTTCCCTACTTTCTGTTCACCGGGGTTTTGGTCAAACGCATCTATGCCCAGACCGACGCGGTCGCCAACCGCTTTCCGTCGGTCGAGTTTGTCAAGGCGCCCTATCTCGGCGACCACCCGGCCGTGCTCGACGCGTTTTGCGAGCGCATCGCGGAATTGGACCGCGCCCAGCCGGCGATGAATTGCCAGCTGTGCAAATACCGCACCCAGATCGTCGGCTACGAAGCCGACGCCGGAACGCCGCAGGCGGTACATCATCACCATGTGCGCGGCATCGGCTTGGGCCATGCGGCCGAGCATTCACACCCGCATGGCGACGATCACCCGCATCCGCATCATCCCCATCCTCACGGTTGATGTTCGACATTTTCATTATGGCCGATTGGAGCGCGGCCAATATTCCGCGGATCGGCCGCGACAGCATTTGGCTGTGCCGTCGCGGCGCCGAGGGCGAGGAGTTGGTCAATCCGCCGACCCGCCACCAGGCGCGCGCGATGCTGACGGCGTGGCTCGCCGAGGCCCACGAGGCGGGGCGGCGCGTGCTGCTCGGCTTTGACTTCCCGTTCGACTATCCGGCCGGCTTTGCCGCCCGGCTCGGGCTTGCCGGGCCGCCCTGGCGTGCGGTTTGGGACGAGATTGCCGCCTTGATCAAAGACGGCGAAGACAATAGCAACAATCGCTTTGATGTCGCCGAGGCCTTCAACCGGCGGATCTCGGGCGACGTCTTTCCGTTTTGGGGCTGTCCGTCAAAACCGGACCGCCGGCATTTGCGCGGCAAACATCATCGCCGGCACGAGCATGGCGGGCTGGCCGAGCGCCGCCTCGTCGACCTCTATATCCCGAGAGCCCAGCCTTGCTGGAAGCTGCTCGGCGCCGGCTCGGTCGGCGGCCAAGCCCTGACCGGTATCCCGGTGGTCCGTGCATTGCGCGACCACCCGCGGTGGCGAGAGGCAACCCGGATCTGGCCCTTCGAGACCGGGCTGTGCGCCCCGGGGGAGGCGCGGATCGTCTTCGCCGAGGTCTATCCCTCGCTATGGGCCGTCAAACAGGCCGAAGGCGAGCCGAAGGACGCCGCCCAGGTGCGCGCGGTTGCGGGCTTTTTTGCCGCGCGAGAGAAGAGCGGCGAACTCGGAGCGCTGTTTTTTGGCGATCCGGGCTTGACCGCGGCGCAGCGCGCGCAGGTCGAGCGCGAGGAAGCGTGGACGCTGGGGGTCACGGCCGCCGGGCAGCGTCCGATCCAGGTGCCGGACCACGCCCGGTCGGTCGCCTGCGTGCACGCCGCGGGCACTCTCCCCGCCACGGGCCGCGGAAGAAGATTATCGCCGCGGTTCGCCTATCTGCCCGGTCCGCCAGCGATCACCCGCCGCTTTTTCTCCCGCACCGCCGGCATGTCCACGGCCGCCGGCGTTCATGCCCCGGAGCAGCCGGTTTGCGGCCGCTCGCTCTCAACGACAAGACCGGCGTGACATGGCGGGCGGGCGGCACGGCCGGCTTTACGGGATCGGGGTCGGGCCCGGCGACCCCGAACTTGTGACCTTGAAGGCGCTGCGCCTGCTGCGCGCCGCCGATGTCGTCGCCTATCCCGCGACCGAGCGAGGCGACAGTTTCGCCCGCGCGATCGTGGCCCGCTGGCTCGGACGCGGGCAACACGAGATCGCGATCCGCTTTCCGATGCGGCCCGGCCCGCCACCCGCGCGCGTCTATGACGACGCGGCCGCCGCGCTCGCCGCCCAGCTCGATGCCGGCCATGATGTGGCGCTGCTGTGCCAGGGTGACCCGCTGGTCTATGGCAGCTTTATCGGGATCGCGGAGCGGCTGGCAACGCGCTGTTCGATCGAGGTGGTGCCCGGCGTCACCTCGGTGACCGCCGGCGCCGCCGCCGCCGCCTGGCCGCTGGCGGCGCGTGACCAGCCGCTGGCCATCATTCCGGCGACCCTCGCCGCGGCCGATCTCGCCGACGCCGTCGCCGGCGCCAAGGTCGCGGTGATCGTCAAGCTCGGTCGCCACCTGGCCAAGGTCAAAGGCGCATTGGCCGAGCTCGGCCTGTTGGCGGGTGCGGTCTATGTCGAGCATGCCAGCCTGCCCGACCAACGCGTGCGGCCGTTGGCCGAGATCGACACGGCCCCCTATTTCTCGCTGGTCTTGGTCGCGCCGGTTGCACGCCGGCTTTCCGGCGGCCCGGGCTAAACTCGCCGGAACGCTCTTCCCTCGCCTCCAGACCGCGATCCTTCCCGGCTCGCAAGGGTGGGATGGCCGATCACGGGCGGCTCGGCAGAGGGTGCCGCGAAGCCGCGCGCAACCGGCACGACAAGTCAGACAAGCACGCTATTAATCGCAGCGTGCAGCAACAGAGGAGGACGTCGTCATGAGCCCCGCTTCACGACCGCGCTCGGCGCGGCTCCAGGAGCTGATCCATCGCCGCGACAAGGTGCTGGCGGTCATGCACCCGCCAACCGCAGCCCATGCGCGGATCATGGAAAAGGCCGGCTGCGAGGCGCTGTTTGTCGGCACCGGCGGGGTGGTGGGAGCCTATACCGGGCTCGCCGATGTCGGCACCGCGACGATGACCGAATGCATTACGATCGCCGGCTGGATTGCCGATACGGTGTCAATCCCGGTGATCATCGACGGCGACACCGGGCATGGCGGCATCATGGCGGTGCGGCGGCTGGTGCGCGAGAGCATCCGGGCGGGCCTGGCCGGGATCCGCATCGACGACCAGCCGATCGAAGGCAAGCGCGCCACCCAGAGCGCCGGGGTCGCAGTGGTGCCGCTCGACCAGGCGATCGCCCGCTACCGCGCGGCGGTCGACGTCAAAAACGAGCTCGATCCGGATTTTGTCATCATGGCACAGTGCTATGCACGCGACGCGACCGGCGGCTCGCTTGACGACACGATCGCGCGGCTGCGCGCCTATCGCGAAGAGGCAAAGGTCGATTGGGTGCAATTCGAATCGCCGCACAGCGTCGATGAGATCAAGGCGGCGCGGGCCGCGGTCGATGGCCCCTTCTCGTTCATGCGCGGCAAGCTCGGCCGCTATCTCGATCTCGACGAGCACCTCGCGCTCGGGGTCACGATCGCATGGTATCCGAGCTTCACCCACCACGTGACTTG
>JAJPIH010000466.1 GCA_021324875.1 Alphaproteobacteria bacterium | reverse complement strand
GCTGATCAACAGCGATTACCGCAACGATTTCGAGACCCACGAGCTGATGGCCGCCGAGGTCATGCCGCATTTCGGATAGCGGACGGCAGCCCGCCCGGATCGCCTCGGAAGCCGAATGCGGTTGCACGGCGGTCGCCGTTCCAGGCCGCGGTGAGAAAGGCGTGTTTCTGTGGCGACGCTGCCGTTCACGGGCCTGCCCAATGGCAAGACTGACGCTGCGGATCGATTTCGACCGCGACCGGGCAATCGGTCCCGGCAAGATCAAGCTGCTTGAATTGATCGACGCGCTCGGCTCGATCTCGGCGGCCGGGCGCGAAATGAACATGTCCTACCGCCGTGCCTGGCTGCTGATTGACGATCTGAACAAGTCGTTCCGCCAGCCGGTCGTTGCCTCCCAAATCGGCGGCGCTCATGGGGGCGGAGCGGCGCTGACCGAACTGGGTTCGGCCATCGTGCGCCATTACCGTGCGGCCGAGGCGGCCGCCCTCGCGGCGAGCGCTGCCCATATCGGGGCCCTTGCTTCGGCGTTGGCCGATGCAAAGCTCGGCGCGACGGCCTGGGCCAGGCGCGGGAAACGGCATCAACCGCAATCCGCCGACGAGGCTGGGTTGCGAGCTTGCTGCCAATTGTCTGCCCGCCCCTTTGGTTACGGCAGCTGAGATTGCCGGGTTGAGCGATATTCCAAGGAACCGAATGAACCTGCCGAACACGCCGCGGGAGACGCCGCACGGCCGAGAACCGAGGGAGCCCTTCATGCCCGTGCGCGTCGCGCTGGTACTGGCCGCTGCGCTTTTATTGGCGGGGCCCGCAGCGGCCCAGAGTTTGTCGCTTGAAGGCAAGGTCACGCAGCCGCACCAATGGACGCTTGAGCAGATAAGGAGCATGCCGGCCGCGCACGCCGAGGTGACCTATTTGACCGATCACGGCCCGGTGACGGCGCGTTTCACCGGCGTCCTGCTGTGGTCGCTGATCCAATCGGCCGGCGGCATCGACGATGCCGGGAAAGGTGCTGCGCTGCGCCATGCGATCCGCGTCATCGCCAAGGACGGCTGGGTGGTCGTGACCTCAACCGGCGAGATCGCCCCCGATTTTGGCGACAAGCATGCTCTCATCGCCTACGAGCGCGACGGCAAACCGCTTGCGGGGTTTCGCCTCGTAATGCCCGGCGATAAGCGCGGCGGACGCGACGCGCGCGAGGTCGTCACCATCGCCGTCGAATAGGCGGCGCTCACCTCTGGGCGGCGCCCTCGCCGGGCTCGCAGCGACCACACGCGCCAGCTATCGGAACGCCCGACGAGATCCCTCGCGCGACCGCGTGCGATCCTCGGCGAGCCGCCGACAGCGTTTCACGCCTTCTTTGGTGACCAGCCATAAGCTTTGGCGCAAGCACCGCCCATCAACATCGCCCGCTCGGTCTCGCTCAGCCGGTCAGTTTTCAAAAACGGCTCGACAACCTGCTCGTAGTTGACGACGGCAAAGGCGCGCGTCCAATCGGTGCCCCACAGACAGCGCTCGAACCCCCAGGCATCGAACACCCGGGCAAGCGGGTCCCAAATATCGGGGAATGGATAGGGTTCGCGCGACAACGTACAGGCGCCGCTGACCTTGATCACCGCGTTCGGACGCTTGGCAAGCTCCAGAATTTTCGGGAGATCCGCCCAGGGCTCCGGCGGCGCCGGCGGCACGCGCGGCTGCATGATCCCCAGATGGTCGATAATAAAGCGCGTTCCGGGATGGCGATCGATCAACGCCGCACCCGCTTCCACATTGCCCCAGAACAGCACGTTGACCGGGAAATCGTGGCGGGCGGCGGCGCGACAGATACGGTCGAGGCCGGGATCGTCGGGAGCACGGTTCGCCTCCTTGGTCAGCATGATCCGGACTCCGACCGCGCCCGGCGTCCGCTTCCATTCGGCGATGACCTCGGCCACTGCCGGGTCGTCGGGGTTGACCGGCTTGACAATGGCAAAGCGGTCGGGGTGAGCCTGCTGCACTTCGACCGCATAGCTGGCGTCGTACTGGTACATCGAAAAGGCGGAGATGAAGATGGCACCGTCGACGCCCACCTTGTCCATCGCCGCCACCATTTCGTCACCGGTGACGTGAGGCGGCCAGTTTGGCACGCTGTGCCATGGCCGCTGTGGCGTGTTTGCCTCATACGCGTGGACCTGGGAATCGATGATCGTCATTGCAGAAGCTCCTTTGTGCCAAGCGAGTTTGGCCGTCGCCGCGGGTCGGTGTCCAGAGCCCCGGGGGCAGTCGGTTATCGGTGCATCGCGGCAACCGTGTCCGCGCCCGTTCGGCGCGATATGACGACGCCGCGGCACCGGCTCCGGTCGGTCAAATCGCTGATCATGCGCGATCGCCCGGGTTCGCCTGAGGAGCCCTGCGGTAATCCTTCCGCCGGTTGCTGAGCCGATCGGGAAAGCTTCGGCCGGTCCAGTTTTGCCTAATCGCCCAGTCTCGCGGCGCTGCGCACCAGCACCAGTAATTGCTCGGCCTTGAAGGGCTTTTCGATCACCGCGAAAGCGCCGTCGGCCAAGGCGCGCGCGCAAATGGCCGGATCGGCGACTGCGGTAACGATCAACACCGGAAGTTTGTCGCCGCGGCGGCGCAGCTCACCGAGCACCTCGAGCCCACTCATGCCGGGCATATTGAGGTCGAGGATCAGGCAATCGCCGGGCACCGGCGCGACCGCGTCGAGGAACGGGCCCCCGCCGGCAAATTCCTGTGCGTCAAAGCCTTCGGCTTCGAGCAGCTGACGCAGCGAATCGCGTGTGGCAGAATCGTCGTCGACGATGAAAATCATTGCCCGGCTCGGCCCAAATTCGGCAAGACTAGCCTATTGGAAGACGATCGCGTTGATCCAGGTCAGCAATTCGTCGCCGGCGGATCGATCCGACAATCCGCCGTCCGGCATCGTCTACTACACCGGGCGGTGCAGGTTTTGTGGCGGTCGGGCCGCGTGCCAACCGACCCTCGAATAGAGCCGGCTCAGCAATGAGCGACCCAGCCCGGCCCGGAAATTCCGAAGCGAGTTTGTTGGCTGCGATCATCGAATCTTCGGAAGATGCGATCGTCAGCAAGACACTCGACGGCATTGTCACCAGCTGGAACCGGGGGGCCGAGCGGATCTTCGGCTACAGCGCCGGCGAGATGGTTGGCCGACCGATTTCGCTGCTCGCGGTTCCCGGCCAAGCCGATGAAATGGCAGTCATTCTCGACAAGATCCGGCGCGGCGAGCGGATTGAACCTTATGAGACGCGCCGGCGGCGCAAGGACGGGCGCGTCATCGACATCGAACTCACGGTTTCGCCCGTGCGCGATGCCCAAGGACAGGTCATCGGCGCCGCCAAGATCGCCCGCGACATCGGCGATATCAAACGGCGCACGGCAGCGCTCGTCGAACGCGAGGCGGTGCTGCGCTCGATCCTCGACACGGTCCCCGACGCGCTGGTGGTGATCGACGAGCGGGGCATTGTGCAGTCCTTCAGCGCCGCCGCCGAGCGCATTTTCGGATATGTCGCCGGCGAGGTGATCGGGCACAACGTCAACCTGTTGATGCCCTCCCTATCGGGAAAACCATGACGCCTATCTTGCCCGCTATCTGGCCACCGGCGAGCGGCGGATCATCGGCCTCGGCCGCGTCGTTACCGGCCGCCGCAAGAACGGGACCGAGTTCCCGGTCGAGCTGTCGGTCGGTGAGGTGCACGCTGACGGGTATCGGCTGTTTACCGGGTTCGTGCGCGACCTGACCGAGCGCCAGCAGACGTTGCGCCGGTTGCATGAGCTGCAGGCGGAACTGTCACATGTCTCGCGGCTGACCGAGATGGGCCAGATGACTTCGGCTCTGGCGCACGAACTCAATCAACCGCTGACCGCGGCGACCAATTATCTCGAAGTGGGCCACCGGCTGTTGACACGGATCGAAGGCGACGCCGGCAGCCGGGCGGCCCGTTCTGTCGCCGACGCCGCGGGCCAGGTGCGGCGCGCGGTGGAAATCATGCGCCGATTGCGTGAATTTGTGCGCAAAGGCGAAGGCGAACGGCGCATCGAGCCGATCGGCCAGCTGATCGAAGAAGCCAGCGCCCTTGCTCTGATTGGCGTGCGCGACAGCGGCATCGCTGTGCGATTGGAGATCGCCCCGAAGCTGCCGCCGGTGTCGGTCGACAAAGTCCAGTTGCAGCAAGTCCTCGTCAATTTGATCCGCAATGCGGTCGTGGCGATGGAGGGCCGCCAGCAGCGCGAACTCAAGATCACTGCCGCGTTGGACGCCGGCGGCGCGGTGGAAGTCAGGGTGGTCGACACCGGCCCCGGCATCGCCCCCGAAATTGCCGAGCGGCTGTTCCAGCCCTTTGTCACAACCAAACCGCAGGGCATGGGCGTGGGATTGTCGATTTGCCGCGCCATCGTCGAAGCCCATGGTGGCGTGCTTCGCGTTGCCGCCAATCCGGGCGGCGGCACGGTCTTTGCCTTCGCGTTGCCGGCGGCCGGCTGACAGCGAGGCGATCGCCGGGCAAAAAGACACAAAAAGGTAGACACCGTCGGGCGCCAACCCCGGGGCGATCGCCGCGGCAACCTCGGCCCGACGCGGTCGCTTCCGCGTTTCAGAACAGGTCTCGGCTCAGGCCGCCCGCCGCCGATCGAGCCTCGCCCACACATCGACGAGGGCCGCGATCAGCGTCTCGATGTCCTCGTCGCTATGCAACGGGCTCGGCGTCAACCTCAGGCGCTCGCTGCCGCGCGGCACGGTCGGATAATTGATCGGCTGCACATAGATGCGGTGCCGCCTGAGCAGCATGTCGCAGGCGGCCGTGCACAGCCCGGCGTCGC
>JAJPIH010000322.1 GCA_021324875.1 Alphaproteobacteria bacterium | reverse complement strand
GTACATATCAGGGGTGATGACGTTCTGCGGCCGATTGGTCAGCAGCGCCGCGCGCATCGTCTCGGCCGATTTGCGTCGCGTGTCGGCTTCCGATTCGGGCGTGAACCAGGCCGCGTGCGGGGTGATGATCAACCGCCCTTCAAGGCCGGGCTCGCGCTCGCGATAGGCGCGGAAGATGGCCGGTAGCGGGTCGACCGGCGGCTCGGTCGGCAACACGTCGAGCGCGGCTCCGGCGATATGGCCACTGCGCAGCAACGCCAGCAGCGCGTCGACATCGACAATCGGTCCGCGCGCGGTGTTGACCAGCACCGCGCCTGGCGGCAGCAGCGACAATTGTTCCGCGCCGATCAGGCCACGGGTCTCGCGGGTCAGCGGGGTGTGTATCGAGACCGTGTCGCTGGCCCGCAACAACTCTTCAAGTCGCGCCGCCCGGCCGATCCCCAACGCCAATTCGGCCCCGTTCGGCAGATAGGGATCGTAAAAGCTGACGCGAAAGCCGAAGGCCTTGGCGCGCAACGCCACGGCTGTTCCGATGCGGCCGAGGCCGATGACGCCGAAATTCTGCACCCCCAGCCGACGGATCAGATCGTTCTTGACCGCACCCCAAGGGGCGGGCGGGGTGGCGCGCATCCGTTCGTGATAAAAGACAACGCCGCGGCGCAAGGCCAATACCAACGCCATCGCGTGATCGGCGACCTCGGTCGTGCCGTAATCGGGAACATTGCACACCAGAACATTGCGCCTCGCGGCGGCCTCCCGGTCGATCCGATCATAGCCCACACCCATGCGCACAATCGCGCGCAGCCGGGGAAAGCGGGCGATGTCCGCCGCCGAGACGGCGTGGCGCATGATCATCAGCCCGTCAACCTCGGCGCAATCGGCGGCGTCGAGTTCGGCGAGCGACGCTTTCGTCCGGCGCAGGATCGTGACCTCGGGCCCGAAAATTTCGCGTTCGACATCGAGGTCGGGGATCTGCCGATCCTCGGGATACATGACGGTGACTGCCATCGCTGCCGTCCCAAGCCTAGCTGGGCTCGACCCTGACGGGCCGGCCGGTTGCGGCCGAGGCGACAATCGCCTCGAATGCCGCAACCCCATGGAGAATTTCGTCGGGGGTGACCGGATAGGGTCGGGTGCCGGTGATTGCCGCGGCGAAGCCTTCGAGCTCGGCGCGCAGGGCGTTGAACCGGCCGTATTCGATGATCTCGGGCGGGGCCACCCGGTAGCGGCCGGCGGGCGGGGTTTCCGGCACCGGCGTGAAACGGAAATCCGGGTCCTGACCGTGCAACTCGGCCCGGCCGCGCGTCCCGTAGACGGCAAAACGGTAGCTCGGCGCCGTCACCAGCGAACAATAGAGGCTTGCCGACATGCCGCTTTCGAACCGCATCAGGATACTGGTTGTGTCTTCGAGTTGCTCCATCATGCGCTTCAGGTTGAGGCAATAGACTTCCTCGATGCGGCCGAAAAGCCAGATCAGCGCGTCAAGATTGTGCACCCCGGTCGCCGTCATCGCTCCGGCGGGCGCTTCCTTTGGGTCGGCGCGCCAGTAATAACCCGCGGGCATGAAATGGCCGGCGGGAGCGGTCTGGGTCGTCTCGGCATGGGTCGGGGCGCCCAGCCGGCCGTCATCGAGCCGGGTTTTCAACTCGATCATCGCCGGATGAAAACGCCGGGGATAGGCAAGGCCGAGCACGACGCCGGCGCGGGCGACCGCGGCGAGAGCCCGCTCGGCGCTTTTGACATCGAGCGTGAACGGCTTTTCCACAAAAACATGCTTGCCGGCCGCGGCGGCCCGCTCGACCTGGGCGGCGTGCTGGCTGTGCGGGGTGGCAAACGCAACCGCGTCGATCGCCGGGTCGCGCAGGATGGCGTCGAGGTCCTCACGCCAAGCGATGCCGTGCTCGCGGCAGAACGGTTCAGCGCTGGCGCGGGTGCGGCTGTGGCCCGCGGTAAAGCGGAATTCGCGGCTCTCGTTCTGGACGGCGCCGACCAGGGTTCGGCCCCAGCGGCCGAGACCGACAATCGCGGCGCGGATCACTTTTTTGCCGCCAGCATGTCGCGGAGCCCGCGCAGCGCGAGGTAATACCCCGATATGCCGAACCCGGCGACGACGCCATGGCTGACCGCCGCGGTCTGTGAGGCGGGGCCGCGGCGGATCGGGTTCGAGATGTGCACCTCGATCGTCGGGTATTTGACCTGGTTGATCGCCGCGACCAATGCCGGATAGCCGGTGCCAAACGCCGCCGGGTTGAAGATTGCCGCGTCGATCCCCTTGTCGTTCGCCTCGTAAAATTTGTTCACGACCTCGCCCTCGATATTCGAGTGAAAGATCTCGATATCGAGGCCGAGTTCGGCCGCGTAGCCGCGAATACGCTCGTCATATTCGGGCAGGGTCATCGGCCCGAATATTTCGGTCTGGACTTTGCCGCGCATATTCATCCCGGCGCCGTGAACGATCAGAATTTTCGCCATTGCATGCCCCCTGGTGGTCGCCCTCGCGCGCGATGCTAGCCGAGCCCGCGAATGGCTGACAAGCGCCGCGCCGACCCTTGACAGCCGGCGCCGGAGTTTGCATCAGCTCACCAATGAGGCGTTGGCAGGCGATTGTAATGATCGCTGGGGTAGCGATCGCCGGCGCAATAGCGGCGCCGGCCGACGCGCCCGCCGGCGCAAACGCGACGGCGCGGCCGGTGACCGCTAAGCAGATCAGAACCTTGATCCGCCGTTATCGCGCCAAAGTCGAAATCGTGCGCTTTGCCAATCCCGGCCAGCCTGCCGTGACCGTCGTCCGCGGTCAAAGCTTTGCTGCATCGGCAGCGGTCTTTGCCGCGACCGGGCGGCGCTCGAGCGCCGCTGCCGGCCCGAACACGGGGGCCGCCGGCGGCGAACGCCCGATCGGCACCCGATCGCGGCGGCTGCGGGCCGCGTCCATCGGGCGGCGGGTGGCGGTGCTGGTGCTGCGCGGCGGCGCGGCCGGCGCCGACGCTGCAACGACAACCGACACCCCGCGCATCGAAACCGTGTCATTTGCCAACGGCGATGGGACGGTAATCGTGTTGCGCGGGATGCCGGTGGAACCTGTTCCCGCCGCCCTGTCGGCGACGGCCAGCCGCACCGATCTCGGCCTGTTCCCGACCGCGCCGGCGGCCGATCTCGACCGTATTGCGTTTGCGGTTGATGGCGCCGAATCGAGCCACGGCGCCGATCCGGGCATGTGGCGTCCGGCGCTCGAGGGCCCGCAGGGGCCGATGCAGGTAACCGCGGCGGCGGCGCTCGATTCGGGCGGCGGCGACCGGTTTGATCTGATCACCAACCGACAGCTGGGCCGTGCCTACCTGGCGCGCCTCTATCGGCGCTACGGCAACTGGGCGGATGCGGTGGCCGCCTACAACTGGGGACCGGGCAACCTGGACGCGTGGATCGCGCGGGGGCGCCCAGCCGCCGGACTGCCGCTTTCGGTCGAGCAATATCGCGACCGGGTGCTGCGCGACGGCGGGATGGCGCAAGGGATGCCTCGGCAACAGGGCGGTTTGGGAAGTTCGTCGATGCGGTAGGCGTCATTTGACCGCGGCGGTTTTCGCTTCGGCGCGCCGCACCGAATGCAAATTCTTTCGGCACCGCCGCCTGTTTGGTGGTTATGTGCTAGGCTTGCGCAACGATGGTGTGCCGTGGCGGCAACAGTTTGTTGGCATCGCCGCACGCCGCGCGCAACCGAACCGAGATCATGCGCCTGTTTCGCCTGTTCGAGACCTTCCTGGAGCCGATCACTCTGCCGCCCGGGCCGCCGCCGGACGGGCTTGGCGCCTTCTACTGGCATCATGCCCGGCAGGCGCGCGGGCTCGTCGTGGCGCTGTTCACGGTTGGGCTGATCGTGGCGCTGCTCGATACGACGATCCCGGTCTTTGTCGGACGGGTGGTCACGATCGTGTCGAATTCGAACCGAGCCGCCGCCCTGCACGACCGCTGGCCGCAGCTGTTGGGGATGGCGGCGGTTTTGCTGGTCGCGCGGCCGATTGCGATGCTGGTCCAGAACCTGATCACCAACCAGGCGATCATTCCGAGCTTTTCCAACCTGATCCGCTGGCAGAGCCATTGGCATGTCGTGCGCCAGAGCTGGACCTTCTTTCAGAACGACTATGCCGGACGCATTGCCAACCGGGTCATGCAGACCGGGCCGGCGCTGCGTGAAAGTGTGGTCGCGGCGACCAATGCGGTCTGGTACATCCTCGTCTACGGGGGTGGCGCGATCGTCTTGCTGGCGTCGAGCGACGCCCGGCTGGCGGTGCCGGTCGTGGTCTGGTTTGCGGGCTATGCCGGTCTGCTGCGCTGGTTTGTGCCGCGGCTGCGCAACCGTTCGCAACGCATGTCGGCAGCGCGCTCGCAGCTCTCGGGGCGGGTCGTCGACAGCTATACGAATATTCAGACGGTCAAACTGTTCGCCCGGCCGCGCGACGAGGACGCGTTCGTCTCCGAAGCGATGGAGGAGATGACCGAGGCCCACCGCTACCAATTGCGGCTGACCACGACACTTGGTCTGTGCCTGGCGGTTCTCAACGCGGCGATGGTGGTCGGCACCGCTGCGATCGCGATCTGGCAATGGCGCGTGGGCCATATCGCGGTCGGCGTGGTTGCGATGTCATTGCCCTTGACCTGGCATATCGTCAGCATTGCCGGCTGGGTCGCGCAAAATGTGGCGACAATTTTCGAGAATATCGGCGTCGTTCAGGAGGGGATGCGGTCGATCGCGGTGCCGCATCAGATGACCGACCTGCCCAACGCCGTGCCGCTGCGCATCACCCGCGGCGAGGTGCGCTTTGACAATGTGCGCTTTGGGTACGGCATGCGCCGCGGTGTGTTGCACGGCATCGACCTCGTCATCGCACCCGGCGAGCGGGTCGGGCTGGTCGGGCCGTCGGGCGCCGGCAAGTCGACGCTCGTCAATCTGCTGCTGCGCTTTTACGATCTCGACAGCGGCCGCATCCTGATCGATGGCCAGAACATCGCCGAGGTCACCCAAGAGAGCCTGCGCGGCCATATCTC